>CAZRQY010000080.1:0-1586 GCA_964602495.1 uncultured Candidatus Saccharibacteria bacterium | reverse complement strand
TTACTTTTATTATAACACCTTTTTTATGACCCAGAAGCGTTGACCCTAACGGCGACTCGTGCGAGATTTTACCAGTTGGCAAATCGGCTTCTTCTGGGCCAACAATTTCAAAATTTTCTTTCCGACCATCGTCACGCTTAGTTGAAATAGTTGTTCCTATTTCAACTACAGTCGAATGATGAGCGGTAATAATTTGGGCATTTCTTAAAATTTCCTCTAATTCGGCAATCCGATCTTCGACATCAGCTTGTTTATCGCGGGCCTCATGATATTCAGCATTCTCTGACAAGTCGCCGAGTGATTTGGCGTACTCTAAACTTTCAGCAATTTTTTTACGTTCTTCGGTTTTAAGTTGAAAGAGCTCTTGTTTGAGTTCTTCATATTTTTCTTGACTAAGATAGTGATTAACAATCATCATGTCCGAAAGATTATAGCAGATTTGTTTTCGACAATCAAATCCCACACCTTTCCCCAGAGTTATTTGAGGTATTCCGGCGTATAAATTGTCATCCAATCAAAAAGCTGTCGAACAGCGAAGACTCCTCCTACTAAATTACTACGCGCACCCTTTTCCATCATGACAACAAAAGCGAAACTTGGTGATTGATAAGGCCAAAAACCAACCGCCCAAGAATTAACTTTTTCTTTCGATACTCCTAATTCAGCTGTGCCGGTTTTAGCGGCAATCTCAACATTAGTTAAATTGAGACCTTGACCAGTTCCCTCAAGAACCACTCGCCTCATTCCTTCATGGATAATTTTAAAATTATCATCACTAATCGGTATGGAAGCTTGAATAATTGCCTGTTTCGGTTCGATAGCCATGATGGTCGGTTGAATTAATTTTCCTTTATTGGCAATGGCTGTATAAGCTCGGGCCATTTGGATTGGGGTAACCAAGACACCATATTGGCCAATTGCCGTATGATAAGTATCACCCAGACGCCAAGGCTCTCCGGCAAAATTTTCCGCTTTCCAATTAGGACTAGGGATTACTCCTTCAGCTTCGGCTGGTAAATCAATTTCTGTTTTTCGACTGAGGCCAAAGAGTTTGGCATATTTGCCAATTTTGTCGATGCCCAAACCTTTCTGCCCACCGAAACCACCACTAATAATATAAAAATAAACATTTGACGACATGGCAATTGCCCGTCGCATATCAACTATCCCGTTATCTTTCCAATCTTTAAAAACCGTATTTTTAGTCTGATCATAAGGATTGGGTATGACTAATTCACCGTTAGTAACAAAAGTCTTGTTGGGGTCAACCGTCTTTTCGGTTAAGGCACCTAGCGCCACAAAAGGTTTAAAAATCGAGCCAGGTGCATAGAGACCACTAACGG
Source organism: uncultured Candidatus Saccharibacteria bacterium (assembly GCA_964602495.1). Taxonomy (GTDB): domain Bacteria; phylum Patescibacteriota; class Minisyncoccia; order Phycocordibacterales; family XYD1-FULL-46-19; genus CAIPHT01. The sequence goes on along the minus strand of CAZRQY010000080.1, from coordinate 243 downwards.
CTCGATTGAGCATAATTTTTTGCGGATCAGAAAAATACCGATTAATTGTTTCAACATCCTTACCTAAAGAAATGATATTGGAATCATAATCGGGATAACTGACTAAAGTGAGAAGCTCACCAGTTTGAACATCCATAATTATTCCGCTACCAGCAGAAAAACCACGGTCAGCAACCAATTGTTTGATTATTTCATAAAATTTAGCTTGGACTCGATGGTCAATTGAAAGTTTTAATTCCTGAC
>CAZRQY010000079.1:0-1714 GCA_964602495.1 uncultured Candidatus Saccharibacteria bacterium | reverse complement strand
ATTGGAGAATAGATTACCGCATTAGCTAACTTAATTTTAGCTGCTTCAACTGCTCGATTTTCACCCGAAGCAACGCCGACACCCATCAAGGCTGAACCAGAATTTTGCATAATGGTGCGAATATCAGCAAAATCAGCATTGATTTTACCAGGCATAGTAATGGTATTAGAAATACCCTCAACTGCTTGTTTTAAAACTTCGTCACACATAGCAAAAGCTGAAGCACAAGTGGTGTCGTTACTAATTAATGTCAAGAGCCGGTCATTGGGAATGGAAATAATTGCGTCAACCTCTTTTTTTACCTCCTCAGCTCCTTTTTCGGCAATTATTTTGCGTTGTTTACCTTCAAAATAGAAAGGTCGGGTGACCACGCCAATTGTCAGGGCACCCAAGTCTTTAGCAATCTTGGCAACGATTGGTGCGGCGCCGGTACCAGTGCCACCACCCAAACCGCAGGAAATGAAAACCATATCAGCTCCTTTTAAAATTTCTTGGATATCTTCCAAACTCTCTTCGGCCGCTTGTCGGCCAAGCTCAGGATCCATGCCGGTACCGAGACCACGAGTTAGATTTTTCCCAATATGGATTTTTTTACTCGCACGGGAATTTTGAAGATGCTGGGCGTCAGTGTTCATGGCGATAAATTCCACACCCTGGACTTTAGCTTCTACCATATGAGTAACAGCATTAGTGCCTGAACCGCCGACACCAACAACTTTAATTCGAGCGAATGATTCAATTTCTGGGTTTATTTTGGGCATAAATATAATCAGGGAACCTAATTTCCCTTATCTTAACAGACCGTTTAAAAAGGGCAAGTCTATGGCATTAATTCTCTAAGCCAGCCCCAAATCTTATTGCGAGTGTTTTTAATCAATCTTAATCCAAAATATTCTTCATTTCCGTCTTCGAGATAATAAACACAAAGACCATAAGAAACAGACCAGGCGGCATCGCGAATCTGACTTTTAGAATTAGTCGCAATCGCCGAAGCGGCGATCTTAGCCGGAAGTTTAAAATAATTTTTAGCCAATTCTTCGATATTAGGAATACTTGATCCACCACCGGTAATAACCACACCAGCCGGAAGCAAACCATTACGCCCAAGTTTTTTAAGGTGAGTTTCAATGAATTCAAAAATATCAGATAAACGAGCTTCAATAATCTCATCCAATTTCTTTTTGGTGCCAACTGGTTCGCCTTCACCTCGTTTGATTTTTTCCGCTTCTTCAATGGGAATCCGAAAACCGAGGGCAATATCATTAGTGATATCCATTGAGCCGATGGGAAAAATTTGGATGGAAACTGGTACCCCTTCCTCAAAAACAGCAATGGAGGTTGTTTGAGAACCGATATTAACTAAAACACTTCCGGCCATTTTTTGTAATTTGGACATGACGACCAAACTGGCAGCCAATGGAGCGGCCACCATATCATCGACAATTAATCCGGCATCCTCAATGACTTTTACGAGATCCCGAAGATGTTGACTAAGACAAGTAACGAATAAAACTCGAGCTTCTAGTTTAGAACCACGCAGGCCCTCGGGATGACCGAGGACTTTTTCACCGTCAACTTTAAAGGAGATTGGAATTCGATGAAGAATTTGCCGATTAATCATGTCGGGTAAATTAACCTCACTGGCCTCAATTGATTGAGTAACATTAGTTTCGGAAATTTCCGCATCAGACCGAGCGGCCATAATTCCTCCCTC
>CAZRQY010000078.1:0-1895 GCA_964602495.1 uncultured Candidatus Saccharibacteria bacterium | reverse complement strand
CTTAGGCCTTGAATTAAAAAAACATGGCTGGCGAATTGTTTCAAGCGGGACTGACAATCATTTATTACTGATTGATGTCGCCGGTTCAACTGAAGGTAAAATTGCCGGCCAGGAAGCTAGTGTTCGATTGGAGAAAGAGGGAATTATTGTTAATAAAAATACTATTCCGTTCGACACCAGAACGCCAGTTGATCCATCAGGGTTACGTCTGGGGACGGCGGCTGAGACGACTTGTGGTCGAAAGGAAAAGGATATGATTAAAATTGCCGAGAAAATTGATAAAATCTTACGAAAGTAGGGATGAAGGTAAAAATCAAAAAATTAAATTCCGAGGCAAAAACTCCTAATTATTCCCATCCGGGTGATGCGGGAATGGATATTTATGCCGTTAGTAAAAAAGAAATAGATAAATATGTTGAATACGGTACCGGTTTATCTTTTGAAATACCCAAAGATCACACGATGCTTGTTTTTGGTCGGAGTAGTATTACTGAAAAAGATTTAGCCGTTGCTAATTCGGTCGGGGTGCTTGATTCAGGATATCGGGGTGAACTCAAGATGCGTTTCCGTCGGTCTGGTCCTAATGATTATAAAATTGGTGATCGAATTGGCCAGATTATTATCCTACCTTTTCCTGCCGTTGAGTTTGAGGAAGTTGATAAGTTATCATTAGATACTAGTCGGGGAACCGGTGGTTTTGGGAGCACTGGTAAAAAGTAAAAAAAGCCCCCCACCACAGCCATCGGCCGTAGCGAGGGTAAAAGTTGATGGTCTCTCAGCCACGTCTACTACGGGGATAAGCAATCAGGATTTCCCCGTTTGGACTACAGCCAGTGGCTTTGGTCAGGGCGTAGATAATGGTAACGATTCTTCCTCCATCAGATTGTTGGCCAGTCGTCGGCCCAATGTTAAGTTTGCCTTCAGATTTGAGATGTTTGATCTTGCCGACAGCAACAAGTCTTGGCCCGCTGGCCTTGAAGTGTCTTTGGCAGAACGCTTCAAGATCATCTTTTTCTGTCTGTCGACTTGTGGTTACAGCCGCTCGTGACACAGGCATTTCTCCTTCTTTTTGTCTTTGGTCCAAAGATCTCGACTCCTTTCTAAGATTGCCATAGGTGTGGTAAAATATCAAGATTGATGATTAATGACTGGTTAATTAAAGAAATCACTAAAGCGCTAGATTTAGACCTGGCTGAAGTTGAAATTAAACTGGATCACCCGACCGATCTTTCTTTTGGTGACTTTTCAACTAATGTAGCGATGGTGTTGGCAAAAAAATCTGGACTTGATCCAAAAGACTTAGCCGAAAAAATTAAAGAAAAAATTTTAGGAGCAAAAAATTCGAATATTAAAAATATCCAAATTGCCGGTCCCGGTTTTGTTAATTTTTATTTGTCTGACAAATTTTTTGCTAATATCCTTAAGGAAATTTTATCTAAACCGGAAGTTTTTGGCCAAACCAAAATCCTGGCTGGGCAAAAGGTGATGGTGGAGTTTACTGATCCAAATCCGTTCAAAGAATTTCATGTTGGTCACTTGATGAGCAATATCATTGGTGAAGCAATTGCTCGGTTAATAACTGGAAATGGGGCACAAGTAAAGCGAGCTTGCTACCAAGGCGATGTTGGTCTTCATGTTGCTAAAACTTTATGGGGGATGATTAAGTTGGAAGATAAATTATCTGAGTCGGAAGCCTCGCTTTCGGAAAGGGTTAAATTTTTAGGTCAAGCTTATGCTTTTGGTTCCAGCGAATATGAGGGAGGAAGTGAGAGTGCTAAGAAGGGGATAGCAATTGTTAATAAAAAAATCTATAAAAAAAGTGATTCTAAACTGAACGAGCTCTATGAATTAGGCCGAAAATGGAGCCTAGAATATTTTGAGACAATCTATCTCAA
>CAZRQY010000077.1:0-2161 GCA_964602495.1 uncultured Candidatus Saccharibacteria bacterium | reverse complement strand
ACTGAAAGATTATTTAACAATTCAAAAAGCGTCGCGGTGTCAGAAGATGAGTCGATTTTCTTTTTACTAAGGTAAGCCTTTCTCAGTTCATTGTGATTATAAATCTCTCCATTAAAAGAGAGGGTGGAATTGTTATTTGCAAATGGTTGGTCGGCCTTCGAAGAAATGTCCACAATCGATAACCGAGAATGGCCAACAGTAACATCGTCGCTAGAACTTATACCTTCAGCATCGCTACCACGATGACTAATAAGGCCAAGCATCTTTCTGACGACCGTCTCCCTTTCTTTTTCACTAAGCTTACTTTTCTTATCGATAAAACCAACGATACCGCACATGATATTATATTTATTATTTGTGCCGATCTATATAGGCTACGGTCGAACCAGCAATCTCTCGTTCAAGATCGGGCATCTCGCTGATCTTATCCCAATTGCCATTTCTTAATTGGTAATAAAATTTTGATTTTTCTAGAGTATATTGGCCAAAAGATAAAAATTGAAATTCAAACAAAAAGAAAAAATTATTCTTCACGCCAATATCCAAAGCTATGTACGGGGCATCAAAATCATCAAAAACCTTTTTAGTATAATCTAGTAGTCCGGGTGGTAAATCGATGTCGCTATTGAATTTCATACTACCGCTAGCCCGAAAATCGTTCGAACGATTAGCTCTATATAAGACATAGTACTTAGTATTATAAATAACCACTCGATAATCACCGTCCAATCCTTCGATGTACGGTTGCAATACAAATTTCTGGCGATGGTTAGAAATCATTAATGGTTTTTCCATCGTTTTAATCCACTCAATTAGATACTGAAAATTTTTAAAAGAAAAGGTCCTTGATACGACTTTAGACAGTTTGGTTTTCTTTTTAAGACTTTTGAGCAAAAACACTCCTCGACTTTTTGAGGTATTACTTGATTTAAGAACAAAATCTTCTTTTTTAATTTCCTCGATATCCTTTAAGTAATCTTCAAGCGTGCCATAACGTCGAGCTTTAATGTTTTTTATTTCCGGTGAATTCTGAAGATCGCGAACGATCTCCATAAAATGCTTGTTGTGATGAGCTTTAAATTGGAATAAACTGGGGATTAGCTTTGCTCCTTGGGAAAATAGGCCAGAAATTAAATCATCAATATAACTCCGATAAAACAAACCGGGATCCTCTGATGATTGATAAAGCACCCATTGTCCTCGATAATTTTGTGTCCGAAAATCAATTTTTGAAAAAGGTCTAACTATTAATTCAAAATTAAACTTTTTAAAATAGTCTTTAAGTCTATTTAAATCGACCGCTGCCCCTCTATATCTAGTTGAAGAATAGAATTGACCACGGTAGTCAGTGAAAAGAAATATTTTATTCATTTTATTTCTAACACCTTCTTTAAAAAAAGGTTGTCCCTAAGAATATTAAAACCTGTGTTATAAAAAGTTACTTTCCCGTTTTTTAATTGTTCAACCTCTTTATCTAAAATAGCTGTTGCCTTGTTTAGGGTGACCCAGATAACATGCAGACCATTATTTTTTTCCTCTTCGGTTAGCCTTAACTCTCCTTTTTCACCAATAAGTTTAGCGATATAACAATGACTTATGCAGTGTGTTTTGTCCCTATTACGAAAATCTTCAATTATCCCAACTATTTTGAGACTATCGATCCGGCAACCGATTTCTTCCAAACATTCCCTTTTTACACCCTCCTCGATTGATTCGCTTTCATTAACCCCACCTCCGGGTAGTAAATAGAAAGAATTAACCTTGTTGCCAATCAGAGCTACCCTATCCTCATTATCAAAAACAATAGCCTTTCCAGTAAGACGATCGTTAAAAATAACATCTTTTTTACCCATCTTCCTATTGGGGAAGACATCTTTTTCCTTAAAAATAGCTAAAGAGTTCATTTTGGTTGATATTATTTAAATTATGACAAATAATTGACTTTTTGTAAAACAATTGTATTATAATACAGGATCTATTCTTTTTCAACCCATAACTGAGGAGGTGTTTCTATGGACACAAAACCAATAAGACTGTTCGTCATGAGGCACGCCGAATCTCTTGAGGACATAGACAAGACTGCCTACGAACGTATTACTGATGAGGACATGCCACTGAGTACTCATGGTCGGGAGCAGGCAGTAGAGTTTGGTTCGAGGTT
>CAZRQY010000076.1:0-2167 GCA_964602495.1 uncultured Candidatus Saccharibacteria bacterium | reverse complement strand
GTCGTAGTTATTTTTATAAATTTTTTATTTTTTATGAGTATCAAACATAAGAATCAGCGGGTTGGTGTTTTTATTGACACCCAAAACCTTTACCATAGCGCTAAGAATCTCTATAGCGGGGCTCGGGTCAATTTCGGCCAAGTCTTAAAAGACGCTTTAGCCGGTCGAGAATTAATTCGTGCCTTAGCTTACATGGTTACCACCGAAGCAGGGGACGAAAAAGCTTTCATTGACGCCCTTGGTAAAATTGGCATTGAAGTCAAGACTAAAGATTTGCAAATCTTCATTGATGGCTCTAAAAAAGCCGACTGGGATGTTGGTTTGGCTGTGGATGCCATCAAGACGGCACCAAAACTTGATGTCGTCATTATTGGCTCGGGTGACGGTGATTTTGTTCCGTTAGTAGAATATCTTAAGGAGAATATGGGAGCCCAAGTTGAGGTTGTCGCCTTTGGCAAGAGTTCTTCGGCTAAACTCAAGGAAGTGGCTGATGATTTCTGGGATCTTTGTGATAATCCCCGAAAATACTTAATCTCTGGTTCCGGTTCTGGCCCTAGCAATAATCGCCGAAAACAAACCCCGAAAGTTACACTTTGACAAGTTTCATAGATTTGTTATAATACGAGAGGATTTTAGGCTTAAAAACTAAGGAAAAAAGGAGGACCGCCCATGCAGTTGCTCGTAGTTGTTGGAATTCTTTTGTTTGCCGTGCTGGCGACAAGATTTGTGATTCGAGATCGCCAAGCGCAAATTCGGCGAGATGAATTTCTTCGCCGACACTTCGTGAGGATGAACCAATTTGACGATATCGATGACGCAATCAGATCGTCTCTTGAAGAAGGTTCGGACTGAGAGACGATCTCACAATAAGGTTCTTCTTTTAATCCCCCGCGAGTCCGCCAAAAGCGGACGAGCGGGGGATTTGCTTTTGAAAATTTAAATTTTATGCTACGCTCAATTTATTAAAAGTTTAGTTTGAGTGGTGGTTTGATAAGTAGGTTTGGTGGAAAAGAACTCCAGATCTAAAATCTGCTCATCACTCATAACTCATAACTCATAAGTAATTATGATTAAAAAAGAATATTCACTCGAAGTGGGAGGCCGAACCTTAACGGCCTTATTCACTGACCTGGCCGATCAGGCAACTGGTTCGGTTATTATTAAATATGGCGAAACTGTCATTCTGGCCACGGTCGTTCTCTCTCCTAAAACCAAAGAGGGTAGCGACTATTTTCCCCTGACGGTGGAATATGAGGAACGTTATTACGCCGCTGGTAAAATTGGCGGGGGACGTTATCAAAAACGTGAGGGCCGACCGTCTGAAGAAGCAATTCTCTCCGGTCGAATTATTGACCGTACCGTCAGACCGCTTTTTGATAACGCTATCCGTAACGAAATTCAATTAATTATCACTGTTCTCTCTCTCGATGAAGATAATGACCCCGATGTACCAGCAATTATTGGCGCTTCACTGGCTCTAGCCACCTCAAGTATTCCTTGGAACGGCCCAGTTTCGGCTGTTCGCTTAGGCCAATTATCGGCCGAGAAAGACTTAATCATCAACCCAACTTATCAGGAACGTTCGACTGGTACTTTTGATCTCTTAGTTTGTGGTGATAACGGCAAGATTAATATGATCGAGGCCGAAGCTGAAGAAATTCCCGAACAAAAAGTCAAAGAATCTTTCCGGGTTGCCCTTAGTGAAATTGAAAAAATTCAAGCCTGGCAAAAAAACATCATTGCCGAAATAAAACCCATTAAGGCTGGCTTGAATTTACCGACTGTTCCGACAGAAACAGCTCAACTTTTTACGGAAAGCATTGAACCAAAAATTGAAGCCGTTCTTTTTGCCGGTACTGGTAAATCTTCGGCTGATAGTTTGAAAGAGGACTGGCTGAAATTACGCGAAGAAAAAATGCCGGAAGTGAATTTAGGCGCTTGGCTTGGTTTCTTTGAAGATCAGATTGATAAAATTGTTCACCGCGAAGCAATTGAGAAAAAACGTCGAATTGATGGGCGAAAATTAGACGAACTTCGTACTCTGTACACTCAAGTGGGTGGTTTTTCCGATATCATTCACGGTGCCGGACTCTTTTATCGTGGCGCTACTCACGTTTTAACTACCTTAACCTTAAGTGGGCCCAAAAGCGCCCAATTTATTGAAGGT
>CAZRQY010000075.1:0-2169 GCA_964602495.1 uncultured Candidatus Saccharibacteria bacterium | reverse complement strand
ATACCGCTTTTGTTCAAAGCCAGGCTGACGAATATTCCTCTGGTGTTATTGCGACTGAAATAGTTCCAACAAATCCACCACTGATTTATGGCTGTACTAATCCCAGTTCTCCTAATTATAATCCTCAAGCGACAATTGATGATGGTAGTTGTTTTGGTGGCGGAGTTTCTGGTTGTACTGATCCAGTAGCTTTGAATTATAATCCGGCGGCGATTACTGATGACGGTAGTTGTAATTACAGCTCATTTTTCTCAACGACGACGGAAGATATTATTACTACGCAAACGGCTGGTGAATGGGATTTTCGCTTTATTCAACCAGCGGAAAGGGTAAAAACTTTTGACCGAAAGATGCGCGTGAAAATAGTGGGAGAAAAAAACTTAACAATTCTTTTTAATTATAATTTAGCGCCGGTCGTTCTAAAAACAATTGGTATCACCCTGACTGACCCAATTGACCCAACCAAAGCTTTTTCATTTTTGATGCATCGTAATCAGGATGATACTGCTTATGAGGCGACAATTACTCCGCTTATTCGCAACGGAACTTACCCCATTGATATTTATATTATTAATTATGGTAATCAAGCGACCAAACATATTAAAGGAAAATTGATTGTCGCGGGGATTGGAATTTTTTCCGCTGAATTAGTTAAAGACCAAATTATTCCTCTTGGTGTGACCACCGGTTTAGCTATTGGTTTTTTGCCCTCGCTCTATAATTTACTAATTCTTCTCTTCCGACTCTTTGGTTATTTCTTTGGCCGGCGGAAAAACGATAATCCTTGGGGCACAGTTTATGATTCAGTGACCAAGCAACCACTTGATCCGGTTTATTTAACCGTTAGTCAGGACGATAAAGAAATTTCAACAGCGATTACTGATGTCGATGGCCGGTTTAGTTTCTTTTTGCCGGAGGGAAGCTATACCATTAAAGCCAACAAGACCCATTATCGCTTTCCCTCAGAACGCTTGGCGGGAAAAACTGCTGACGAACTCTATAATCATCTTTATTTTGGCCAAGCCTTACCCACTACTGGTGAAGCCATTATCAATATTGATATTCCGATGGACCCACTTGATTTTGACTGGAACGAATTTGCCAAGACCAAAACTAATTTCTTTAAATTTTATCAACGTCGTCGTCTCTGGCTCAACCGACTTTACAAATTAGTTTTTGTTTCCGGTTTTCTGCTCTCAATTTATGCTTCGATTTTTTCGCCGTCTTGGTGGAATATCATAATTCTAGCTCTTTATCTTGGTCTGATGGCCATTAATCGTTTTTGGCAGGGCCACGATAAGCCGTTGCAAGTTATTAAAGCCGAGACAGGAGAACCATTACCGTTTTCTATTATTCGAGTTTTCTTACCCGACCTTAATCAGCAAATCAAATATGTTGTGGCTGATAAATTGGGTCGTTTCTATCTCCTTGTTCGACCGGGTGTCTATTATTACACGGTTGAGGAAAAACAACTTGACGGTTCTTATCTTAAAGTCTTTCAATCAAATCCCGTCAACTTACCCAAGGGCATTTTGACGGAAAACATTTCTGTGAAATAATGGGGACGTGATTTATGATAAAAACTGACGATCAATTTGTGATTGAGGGTTTGGCTGGTGCCAAGGTTCTGAGTGGCCAGATTAGAGTTGGTGGGGCGAAAAATGCCATTTTAAAGGTCTTGGCCGCGTCCATTCTCTTTCGGGACGGTTTTTTAGTCAGTGACGTTCCGGTTATTAAAGATGTCGACCAAATGCTTGGTTTATTGACAGAGCTTGGTGGCCAAGTTAAGAAATTAGATCCTCATCGCTATGAACTTAAGACTGGCTCTTTTAATAAATACGTCTTAGACTCTGATCGGTCTAAAAAATTAAGAGCTTCGATTGTTTTGACCGGCCCACTCTTGGCTCGTTTCGGCGAAGTTCATTTTCCTCATCCCGGCGGTTGTGTGATTGGTAAGCGTCCAATTGATCTTTTTCTCGACGGTTTTAAAAAAATGGGCGCGCAAATTACTGAAGCCGGAGAATTATTTATAATTAAAACCAAGAATTCTAAATTAATTGGGGCCGAAATTTTCTTCAAGAATCAGAGCGTGACGGCGACCGAGACTTTCCTGATGGCCGGAGTTTTAGCTGACGGAAAAACTATTTTAAAAAATTGTGCGTTGGAACC
>CAZRQY010000074.1:0-2274 GCA_964602495.1 uncultured Candidatus Saccharibacteria bacterium | reverse complement strand
TTGATGTTTGAATAAACCCGATACTTAATTGTTCCCGCTGAAGTAATTTCACCTCGACCAAGACGGTAAATCGTTTCGCTTCGCAAGGCAATATCTCCTAAAATTAAACGAATCTTTTTTTGAGCGGCTAATTTTTCGGCAAAAAAGCGCCAGTCAACATAAGGGCGGGAAAAATTTTTGTAAGCACTCGAATTTTCTTTCTCTAAAATTATCGTTGTTAAGTCAGGTCGAGGTAAAGAAAAAAATAGAGGAGTGGCAATAATCAAGATCGAATGGTCGGTAACCAAAACTTTTTTCCAGGCACTTAATAATTGACTTTTTGTTAGATGGCCATGCAGAGTAATGACATATTGTTCAATTCCCCTAGAGATTAAAGGAGCAATTTGTTCAATGTCAGGGAGGGTCGGGAGACAAAGAAAAACCGATTGCCTTTTAGCAAAACTCTCACGAATTAAACTTTTGTAAAAAGACAGACGTTCTTCGTCTGGTTCTTGGACCGCCAAAATTTCCGAGACAATTTTTTCTCGAGGGTCTTTCCATTGGGGCATTTTGGTGTCAGGCCATTTATCAAGAATAGCTTGGGGAATCAGAGATTTAATTACTTGGCCAGGAAAAACGGCATAGTATTCAGCCGTCAAATTAGCCGCTTTAATAAACTCGGCAGAAAAGTAACCATTTTTTTTCACCCGGTTTATTTTCCGCCAATTAAAATCAGTTTTTTTAATTTGTGTTTTAAGATCTTTAACGGCTTTTTCAGCAATCACTAAACCGTCAATCAGTTTATTTTTAACTGGTATCGAAACAAGTGAACCCAGCGATACTTCTTGGACAGTAAAATAAGACAAAGAGTCCCGCCAGATGCCCTTACTAAGGGGAATAACATTCACAATTTTCATGGGGGTATATTAAAAAGGAGTATAACGACTTTAGCCGATATCCACAACTAGCCTAATTAGTCTTTTTTCTTTGGCATTTAAGTTATATAATAAGAAAGATGAAAGGAGTTATCTGGTTAAGTTCTGGATTAATACTCGCGCTTTTGTTAGTGAGTGGGATTAGTGTTGGCCGCCAATTTTCTTGGTCGGATAATTTTTTTGTTATTCAAGATTTAAAAGCAATTGGTCAAATCTCTGGTCAAGTCTCTAGTCAAGCTTTGAAAAAAACAAATCAATTGGCGACGGTTATTTCGCCATGGAAAACTGTTTCTAATTGGCTTGAGCCACTTACTAATTGGCTGGGCGATCTTTGGTCTAGTTTTGTCAATGGCTGGAAACATTTTTTCGGTCTTGCCCCTAAAGAAGAACTGGCGCCAATTGTCACTCCAGAAATGCGTGAGCAAATCAGACAAGAATTTTTAGCAGAATTAAAGAGTTTGGGGCTGGTTGGTCTTGATCTTTCGTCAACTGAAGTCAGTGGTTTAAAATACGGTGTTATGGTTGCGCCCTCAACCGGTTCAACGACTCGTGATGAATGGTTGAAAAAAAGCTTGAGCCAAATGTTTGCCGACCAAGTCAATTTAAAATTTGATCAGACTGGGATGTCCGGAATGGTAACACCCATTTTCCGAAACGGTCAGACTGGTGGCGACTACATTTTTATTCTAACGCCTCTTCACTAAAATTAAAATGAGAAGATTATTTACCGGCTTAATCATATTTATTTTCTTTTTTTTAGCTACGACCGGTATCGTTTCAGCTTATGTCGCGGAGAGTTCTAATTACCGACTAGAAAAAGATAGCTTAAATTTTGGTGGCACCGAATCGTCAGCTTCAACCAATTATTTAAATAGCGACACCCTGGGTGAAATTGTTTCCGGTCTATTATCGGGCAGTAATTATAATGCCAGTACCGGTTATCGTTATATGGAACTTGACCCGACCAGTGGGACTAGCTCAGTATCTGGCTGTACTGATTCAACCGCTACAAATTATAATTCGGTGGCGACCGTTGATGATGGTAGTTGTACTTACGGTGGTAGTGGAGACACCTATGGTTGTACCGATCCAATTGCTATAAATTATGATCCAGCCGCGACGGTTGATAATGGTGATTGTCTTTATGGTATTCCCAATGTGAGTAATTTTCAGGCCCACTATCGTGGTAACCGAGATGCTATTCACTTAACTTGGGTCAATCCGGCTGGCTATAACTTCAAGGCCATTGTTATTGTCAGAGGCGAGGGGGTAATTCCCTTAAATCCAACTGACGGCCTGCTTGTTTATAATGGTTTAGGAGAAAATACTTGGGACGAAGAAGTCGAAGCTGGCGTTCGTT
>CAZRQY010000073.1:0-2558 GCA_964602495.1 uncultured Candidatus Saccharibacteria bacterium | reverse complement strand
TTACAGAATCATAAGCCTGGAACATTGGATATAAAAATTCATGAAGATGAATAGTTTTGCCTTCTTTCATTCTCTTTTCAAACATGTCTCGCTCCAAAAGTCGCTGAACTGAAAAATGACTTGCCAGCTCAAGCATATCTATTGGCTTAAGTTTGTTAGACCATTTTTCATTATGCAAAAATTTAATATTAGACCTTCTGGTATCCAAAATTTTACCAATTTGTTTTTTGTAATTTTTAGAATTTTTTAATACTTGCGCTCTCGTTAAAGATTGACGGGCAGCGGTCTTGTCGGTTGGATCCCCTATTGTTGCTGTAAAATCACCAATCAAAACAATGACTTCATGGCCAAGCTCTTGAAATTGCCGTAGCTTATTTAAAACTACACCATGACCAATATGAAGCTTGCCGGTTGGATCAATTCCATTATAGAGTTTGATCTTTTTACCGGATTTCAAAACTTTCTCCAAAGCTTCCTTGCTTGGATAAATATTTTCTACTCCCCGTTCGAGGACTTCTTTGATTTGTTGAGTTTTATTTGGCATATTTTAAATAAAAAAGTAAGAAAATAAGAAATTAAATCTTTAATCTCACCTTAATTTCTTAATTTTTTAATTTTTTAATTTCTTATTTCAAAGTTTTCAATTGCTGGCCAATCTTTTCCAATTTCTCCTTATTAGCTATTAACTTTTCCTTCTCCGCTTCAATAATTTCTTTTGGCGCCCGCTCTAGGAATCGTTCGTTTTCCAGCTTCTCTTCTAAATGAATAATAAAACTTTTGGCTTCCTCTTTTTCTTTTTTTAGTCTCTTAATTTCTTTATCTATATTTATCATACCAGAAACTGGCAAATAAATCTCTAGCCCGGAAACTACGGCAGATAACGATCCCTTTGGTTTAGTTCCCTTACTTAAAACTTCCAGGCTCTCGAGCCGAGCTAGGCCTTGGATGATTGCTTGTTGCTCTTCTACTAGCTTAGCCTTAGATCCAGCCGTGATTATTATTTTTAACCTTTTAGCCGGTGGAATCTTGGCTTCCGATCGTAAATTACGGATTGTAGTAATAATATTTTTTATCAACTCAAAATCTTTAATTATCTTGCTATCAATCTTTTTTGAATCTTCAGGCCATTCTTGAACAATCAATAAATTTTTTGGATCTATTTTTTTCCAAATTTCTTCAGTGACAAAAGGACAAAATGGGTGCCAAAGTTTCAAGAGATTTTGCAAAATATAAAGCAAAATTTCGTTCTTTTCTTCTTCTACCTTAGAAACCTCAACATACCAATCAGCTAGCTTGGACCAAGTAAACTCATAAATCTTTTCGCCAACAATTGAAAAATTATACTTTTCTAAATTTTCTGTTGTAAATTCAATTAATGTATTTAATTCAGCTAAAATCCATTTATCAGCCAAAGTTTTTGCTTTAGGCTGTTTTTTAACCGAGCCTAAAGGCTCGGTTACATTAACTTTCATTAAAATATAGCGCGAAATATTCCAAAGCTTATTTACAAAATTACGATACCCGGCAATTTTGTTTTCAGAAATATTTAAATCATTGCCCGGCGTATTGCCTATTATTAAACTCAAACGCGTTGCGTCAGCGCCATATTTTGCAATCATGTCGAGCGGATCAATTGCGTTATCCAGAGACTTTGACATCTTTCTCCCCTTTTCGTCGCGTACCATGCCGTGCATATAAACTTGTTTGAAAGGAATTTCACCCGTTAAATAAGTAGACATTATAATCATCCGCGCTACCCAGAAAAACAAAATATCATACCCTGTTTCCATCAAAGTGGTTGGATGAAAAGTTTTTAAATCATCAGTCTTTTCTGGCCAACCTAAAGTAGAAAAAGTCCAAAGCCCTGAAGAAAACCATGTGTCAAGTGTATCTGGATCTTGTTTCCAGTCCTTGCCTTTTGGCGCACTATGGCCGACCGACACTTCATCACCTTTATACCAAACAGGAATTCTATGGCCATACCAAATCTGACGCGAAATACACCAGTCACGCAAATTTTCAATCCAGTGGAAATAAGTTTTTTCAAAACGCTTTGGAATAATTTCGATCTCTTCATTCTTAATTACTTCCAAAGCTCTTTCTTTAATTGTTTTCCCGTCAAGTTTCTTAACTTTTTTATTAACATCAATAAACCATTGTTTAGAGATTAATGGTTCAATTGCATGCTCACATCTATAACAAACTGATAATTTATTATCAACCTCTTCTACCTTTTCAATTAAGCCGGCTTCTTTTAGATCTTCAACGAAATGATCTCTGCACTCCTCAACGGACATGCCTGCATATGGTCCTGCCTTGTCAGTCATCTTTCCGTCCTCACCGATCACTTGAATAATTGGCAAATCATTTTTCTTCGCCATCTCAAAGTCAATCATACTGTGAGCAGGTGTTACACCAACAGTACCTGTTCCAAATTCCGGGTCAACGGCTTCGTCGGTTATAACTTTGACCTTAATATCAACCTTGCCTAAATTAACATCAATATCTTGACCAATGTATTCTTTGTATCTTTCATCATTTGGACTTACAGCAACGGC
>CAZRQY010000072.1:0-2865 GCA_964602495.1 uncultured Candidatus Saccharibacteria bacterium | reverse complement strand
AGCTTCGACTGATAAAATTTCCGAAACGGGTAAAGGAGAATCCTCGGCTGGATCAATGGCCGGAAGATCCGAAACAATAGGAGAAGAAACTTGAGTATCAATAATCTCTTCGGCAATCAAAGGCGAAACAGGCATCGCTAAAACCCCCGCGAGGAGGGTAAGAACAAGGAGCTGTTTGCTGATATTTACCAAATAAGAAAACATTGCTCTGCTTCAGATAACAGATAATAAAATCCGAAAAAGAGCATATCAATTTTCTCAAAGAACAAATCAAAAGTTGGGATCAATTACTAGCCTAATTACTAGCAAAGCTTATTCTAAAAAGCAAGAGAAAAACGACCAAAAGGTCGTTCTCTTTGTTTTTGCCCTAAAGGACAGTTCGCTTAAAGGACATAATGTCCTTTAAGCTCCATGGCATTTCTTATATTTTTTACCACTACCGCAAGGGCAGGGTTCGTTCCGGCCGACCTTGGGCCTGTCAGCCGGAGAGGTCGGCTCGGCCTTGGCTGAACCAGAATTAAGAATAAGTTCGGCTTGGTCATGGACTTCCTTAACCTTAATTTCTTCAGTTTTTAATTCCCCTTCTATTTTGGCTAATAATTCCAAGGTGTTACCGAAAATTGCCAGTTCCATTTCTTTAAATAAAGAGAGTCCTTCTTTTTTAAATTCCACCAAGGGGTCGCGCTGACCGTAAGCTCGAAGACGAACACTACCGCGAAGGTAATCAATCGCTTCCAAATGTTCGACCCAAAACATGTCTATCACTTGAAGAATAGTCTGGCGCGCTTGAGTAATAAATTTTTCTTCACCGAATTCTTCTCGCTTTTTGTTCACGCCAGCTAATAACTTTTCTTTATCTCCTTCAGCAAAAGGCAAAGCTTCGGCGGCTTTGGTAATAAAGTCATCAATCTCTTCCTGTTTACCGAGGAGAATTTTATTGCGTCGGTCATAAATAGTCTGACGTTGATGACTGACAACATCATCATACTCAAGCAAATGTTTGCGCATATCAAAATTGAAACCTTCAATTTTGGCTTGAGCTCCTTCTAGGGTTTTAGAAACAAAACTATTTTGAATCGGTTCCTCTTCTGGAATGCCAAATCGGCCCATCATGCCCTTAATCCGATCTGAACCAAAAACTCTCATCAAGTCGTCTTCAAGCGAAACATAAAATTGAGTGGTGCCAAGATCTCCTTGGCGACCAGATCGTCCTCGTAATTGATCATCAATTCGGCGCGCCTCGTGACGTTCAGTACCTAAAACAAATAGACCGCCTAGATTTTTGACTTCAGCCTGTTCCGCTGGAGTTGGCGTTGCCCCCCCTAATTTAATATCCACTCCACGTCCAGCCATATTGGTGGCAATGACGACAATGCCCTTTCGCCCAGCATCAGCGATGACATTTTCTTCTTCATGATTTTTGGCGTTTAAAATTTTATGGTCAATTCCTTCTTTTTGGAAATAAGCGGCCAGTAATTCGTTTTTTTCAATTGACGAAGTGCCAATCAAGACCGGTTGACCCTTTTTGTTAAGTTCCTTAATTTTTTTAACGATTGCAATCATTTTTCCTTTTTCGGTCTGGAAAATATAGTCCGCTAAATCAGCCCGCTGACTTGGTTTATTCGTTGGAACAGAAATAACTTCCAAAACATAGACCTTAAGAAATTCTTCAGCTGACGTTTGGGCAGTACCGGTCATGCCGGCCAATTTTTGATAAAGACGAAAATAATTTTGCAGAGTAATGGTGGCAAAAGTTCGGGATTCTTCTTTCACCTCAACTCCCTCTTTGGCTTCAATTGCTTGATGTAAACCTTCCGACCAGCGACGACCAGGTTGAAGCCGGCCAGTAAATTCGTCAACGATGACAATTTCACCATCACGAGTAACATAATCACGGTCAAGTTCAAATAAGGCCTTAGCTCTGACCGCGGTCTCTAAATGATGAACGTATTTAATACCCTTATCCGTATAAATATTCCCTACTCCCAGCGTTTTTTCGGCGTGAGTGATACCTTCATCAGTCAGAGAAATTGATTTAAATTTTTCATCAACTGTATAATCAACATCTTTAGTTAAGGTGCGGGCAATTTGAGCAAAGGTACCATAGAGTTTTTCGGATTCGGCATAGGGCGCGGAAATGATGAGTGGAGTACGAGCCTCATCAATTAAAATCGAATCGACTTCGTCAACGATAGCAAAATTATGTCGCGCTAGTGGATCACGTCGTTGAACTTGATCGGTCGAACGATAAGCAATATTATCTCGCAAATAATCAAAACCATATTCATTGTTAGTGCCATAAAGAATATCGGCCGCATAAGCTTCAGCTCGTGAACAGGGACGTAGAAATTCATGAATAACCCTAAATGATCCTTCGGTGTCTCGTTCTTTGTCTAGCTCCTGATGATTGGGATCATAAAGATAAGAAGTCTGACTATTTAGAACACCGACCGTTAAACCTAAGAAAGAATAAATCTGTCCCATCCAAACGGCATCGCGCCGAGCCAAATAATCATTAACAGTGATCACATGAACACCGTGGCCAGTTAGCGCATTAAGATAAACCGGAAGGGTCGCCACTAAAGTTTTACCTTCACCGGTTTTCATTTCAGCAATTTTACCTTGATGAAGAACCAAACCGCCAATTAATTGCATATCAAAATGACGTTGACCTAAGAGACGCTTGGCCGTTTCGCGAACAACAGCAAAAGCTTCTGGTAAAAGATCATCGAGTTCTTCCCCAGCAATGAGTCGATTTTTAAATTCTTGAGTTTTAATTTTAAGCGCCTCATCAGATAAAATAGAAATGGTTTCTTCTTGACAATTAATCTGATCAACAATTTTCCCCATCTTTTTAACATAATG
>CAZRQY010000071.1:0-2884 GCA_964602495.1 uncultured Candidatus Saccharibacteria bacterium | reverse complement strand
AAATAGTTTTGTGTTATGATAGAGGGTAATAAATCCAGGATGAATAAAAAGGCCATTATTTTTTCAATTGCCGTTAGCCTCCTCGTGATTGTGGCTTTATTTATCTTCCCGGCCATTCCTAAACAAGCTACGGCTCAGACAGCTAATGACAATGACGGTGAAGTTATTGGTTGGATGTGGAGTTCCAATATTGGCTGGATTAGAGCCGATTCTAATAACACTAATCCGCTCAAAGTAATTGATGACCAATGGCAGGGTTACGCCTGGAGCCCGTCCTTAGGTTGGATTGATTTTAATCCAACTATTACTATTCGCGATACTTATCCCAGCGAGCCACGACATGGAGTCCAAACGGAAGGTTCTGATATCACTGGTTGGGCTCGTTTTTGTTCTGTTTTTAAAGCTGGTTGTTCCGGTGATCATCGAGATAGTGCCGAACGCGGTGGTTGGGACGGCTGGATTAAAATGGTTAATGTTACCAGAGATTCTACAACTGGTGGTTTATCCGGCTATGCTTGGGGCGATTTAAATATTGGTTGGCTTAATTTTGGTTCCCGTCATCCAATTAATCCCTGTTCTTTATCGATGGTTGACACTAATTGTGATGGTACCCTAAACTGCGATCCTTGTAGTCAGACTTGTCTTGTCGATTGTGGTGGAGGTGGTGGTCCGACAGTAGGTTGTACAGTTGAACCAGACAGTGGAAGTATTGGCGATAACTTTACCTGGTATGTCAGTAGCCTTAGTGGTTTTGATGGTGACCCAGAAGACTTTACTTATTCGTGGGATGATAATGATTCTGGAGAAGGCCCCACAGGGTCAGGTGATTGGAACGCTAGTTTGAGTAGAAATCAAGTAATTGTTTCTTATTCAAGTCTTGGTCCTAAAACTGGCAGTGTTACTGTATCTGACGAAAATGGACATGAGGCAACGGACGGTAGTTGTAGTAACGGGGTTGGTGATGGAATTATTATTATCGATGGAGGACCTAGTGTTTGCCAGGTTGATATTAATACAGAGGATTATTACGGAATTGAGTTAACTTTCGGTGGTTTTCCTCCACTCTATGATGGTGTTCCCCGAAGTGGAGTCAATCAGCTAATAACATTAACAGATTGTTCTGGCCTTTCTATCACAACTACTGACTTGCCACCAAATGTCGGCTTAATTTGTTCGCCAGATGAAAACGATTGGGATGGATGCAATAACTTAAGTGGAGGCGATTATTATATCGGAGTAACTTCTGAACAAAGGGATTCTGGTTGTCAAAATATTAAATTAATCATTGATGAGGTCTCTGAAATAACTAGAGTTTGCTTTAGAAATACCGGCATTAATTAATTGAGACTTGATAATTCTTATCGCCATTATTTTTATTTTCGGACTAATTGTTGGCAGTTTTCTTAATGTTGTGATTTTGCGCTACCAGACCGGCATGACTTTGTCCGGCCGGTCTGGCTGTTTTTCTTGTGGCAAAAAATTGCGCTGGTTTGAATTGGTGCCGGTGATAAGCTTTCTCTGGCAAAGAGGTCGTTGTCACGGTTGTCAAAGTAAAATTTCTTGGCAATATCCACTGGTGGAACTTTTCACGGGTCTTCTTTTTGTCCTAATTTATTGGCATTTTGGCTTGCATCTCGGAGCTCTCCTTTTTTATTGGCTCATTGCCTCGCTCTTAATCGTTATTATTGTTTATGACTTTAAGCATAAAATAATTCCTGATTATTTTGTTTTTACTCTTATTCTTTTAGGTTTGATTAAAGTTATTTTCTTGGATGATGGTTGGTGGGGCTTGGTTGGTGGTCTCGCCACAGCTTTACCCCTATTTGTATTATGGGCTATTTCTCGAGGGCGATGGCTTGGTTTTGGTGATGTTAAGCTTGCTTTAGGTATTGGGTTACTCTTGGGCTGGCCATTAGGTCTGTCAGCCCTCATCCTTTCCTTCTGGATTGGAGCGATAATCGGGATTCTTTTGATTATATGGGGGAAAACTCAATTGTGGCGAAGAGGGAAAAGTTATACAATGAAGAGTGAGGTACCCTTTGCCCCGTTCTTAATTTTGGGGTTCTGGTTGGTATTTTTTCTCTCAATCAATGTTTTGGTATTTTGGTCAATCTAAAAAATTATTGATAGCCTTGAACTCATCAAAGAGATCACGAGGTTTCTCGCTGTTGGAATTGACTGTTGTTATGACAATCTTTTTGATTATTACCGCAGTCGTTATTGCCGATATTCCTAATTTTCGCGAAAAAAGTTCGCTGGATCTAACCGTCAGTGAAGTGGCAACCTATCTTCGTGGAGCGCAAGTTTATAGCGCGTCACAAAAAGGGGGAGAGGCCGGTACTGTCTATGGCATTCATCTTGATAAAGATTCTTCAAATTTCTTTTTGTTTAAAAATGATAAAGAAGAACCTCATGAAGAAGATTATGAAATAAACGGTTTTAAAATCACTAAAATCGCCGTAATCTATGACAAGCCGAATAATAATAATCCTTTTGAGATGATAGACATTGTTTTTCAGGCAAACGATTATACCAGCAGTATTGGTACTCAATTAGAAGCGTCAATTGCCGAAAATTATAATGGGGGTAACTTAAGCGATCAATTTCAGTATGTAGAGATCAAAATTTCTTCAACCCGAGATAATGATAGTGGTTCCTGTATCCGAATTTATCACAATGGCCAGATTACTCCGGCCGAGTGTAGTATTTAATGAAAATGTTTAACTTAAATAAAAAACAATCTAGCAAGCGGGGGTTTACACTCGTTGAAATGATGGTCGCGGTTTCCATCTTTGTTATTGTTGCTTTTATTGTTGTCTCGGCTTTACTGACTCTTTCCTTTTCCTACAAAAAAGCTCAAAAAATGCGTTTACTAATGGATAAT
>CAZRQY010000070.1:0-2946 GCA_964602495.1 uncultured Candidatus Saccharibacteria bacterium | reverse complement strand
ATGGCGTTACTAATCAATGTCCTCATTGTCTATGGAGTGAACATGTTGATATTAATCCCGGTGATCGGGCCGAAACCTGTGGTGGCTTAATGAAGCCTGTCAAAGTAGAATTAGAAAAAGGGAAATACCTTATTACCCAAAAATGTCTAAATTGTGGGCGGGTTTGGCGAAATGAAGCTTCTCCTGACGATCAGATCGATGAGTTCTTGGCCGATTTGCTACAATTAAGAAAATGAATATAATAGAGGGATGAAAAAGATACAAATTTACACATCACCGACTTGCCATTATTGCCATATGGCCAAGGATTTTTTTACCAATAATGATATCGAATTTGAAGAATTTGATATTATGACTGATATCAATAAAAGGCAGGAAATGATCGAAAAAAGTGGTCAAATGGGCGTGCCAGTCATTGTCATTGACGACCAACCGATGGTTGGCTTCGATGAGGGTCATCTCAAGTCGGTTTTAGGTCTATAATAATTGGTCCCCCCAGCAGGAATTGAACCCACATTTACCCCTTAGGACGGGGTTGTTCTATCCATTGAACTACAGGGGGGGGTTAATTTTTTGATTTTAACACAAAAAGGCATATGCTTAAACCATGCCCAGAGACTTATTTGAACAAAATATTGATCCCAAAAACGCACCGCTGGCGGATCGGCTGAGACCCGAGAAATTAGTGGATTTTGTTGGTCAGGAGGAAGTGGTTAGTAAGGGCAAATTGTTGCACCAGCTGATTGAAAAAGACGAGGTGCCGTCTCTTATACTTTGGGGGCCACCGGGATCAGGTAAGACGACTTTGGCGCGAATTATCGCCAAAATGACCGGGGCCGAATTTATCGCTCTGCCAGCGGTCACTGCTGGCGTGGCTGATTTGCGCTTGGTAATTAAGGCGGCGCAAGGTCGACGCAAATACCCGACTACGCAGGCCGGTTCGACCAAAACGATTTTATTCATAGATGAAGTTCATCGCTGGAATAAGGCGCAACAAGACGCGCTTTTACCTCACGTGGAAAACGGTACCGTTATTTTAATTGGCGCGACAACTGAAAACCCGAGCTTTGAAGTCAACTCAGCGCTTCTGTCCCGCTGCCGAGTCTTTGTTTTTGGTCAACTTGATGAAAAAGCTATTTTGAAAATCTTAAACCGGGCGCTAAAAGATAAAGAAAAAGGTCTAGGTCAGCTCAAAATTAAAATCGCTAAAAAAACCTTGGAATCTTTGGCCAAGATTGCTGATGGCGACGCGCGTAATGCTTTAAATGCTTTAGAACTGGCCTCAAAAACAGCTAGACTAAATAAAACGGGCAAACTTGAAATAGATAATAATTTAATTAAAGAGTCTCTTCAGAAATCCCATTTACTTTATGATAAAAAAGGGGACGAGCATTACAATATTATCTCGGCTTTACACAAATCTCTGAGAGGGAGCAATGCTGATGCCGCCTTGTATTGGTTGGCGCGAATGTTGGAGGGTGGTGAGGATCCACTCTATGTGGCGCGTCGGTTGGTGCGTTTTGCTAGTGAGGATATTGGCTTAGCTAATTCTCAGGCGCTGACGCAAGCGGTGGCCGGTTATCAAGCTTGCCATTTTATTGGGATGCCGGAATGCAATGTGATTTTAGCTCAAGTTGTTGTTTATTTGGCTAAATGCAAGAAGAGTAACGAACTTTATGAGGCTTATTTAGCTGTCCAAAAAGATGTCAAAGAAACACTTGATGAACCGGTTCCGATTCATTTGCGTAACCTGCCCGTCCTGGCCGGCGGTCGGGCGGGTGCGCCGACTAAGCTCATGAAAAATCTGGGCTTTGGTAAGGACTATCAGTACAGTCCTGATTTCGATTACCAAGAAAACCAAGAGTATTTACCTAAGAAATTAAAGGGCAAAAAGTATTTGAAATAAGGTCTTGATGGCGGTGGGTGCCCAGGGCCAGGCTCGAACTGGCGACCCCTTCCTCTTCAGGGAAATGCTCTACCAACTGAGCTACCTGGGCGTTGGGAGCATTTTAGCATAAAAAGAGGGAAAATCCAGTGGATTTTATTGCCCTGGAAGAGTATTAATGCTCGTCTCACTAATCGTGCCAAGAAGTTCAGAATAAGTTTCCCACAGGCTGGTCATCATTGGTTGAAGATAATAAAGAGCGCCGACGGCTGAACCAACGACAATTATCCATTTAACAGCATTAAACCAACGCACCCATTTCTGATACCAAACTAGCTTATGTAAAAGCTTGTTATTTTCTTTATTTACTTCCAGATCCTCTTTTAATAAATTTTTACTCTCTTCGTCCATTTTTAAATTTTTTTATTTTCTTACCCTATATTCTACATACTAATCCCGACATACTATTACAAAGAGCGAACTTTGACTTTTTGAGTGCGTTCTTTGTCGATCTTAGGCATTCGGAGAGTAAGTAAACCATTCTTTTCATAAGCCTCAGCTTCCGACGGTTCAACTTCGCACGGTAATAAAATTTTACGGGCAAAAGCACCCCAATATAATTCTTTCATAAAATAACCATCACCCTCAACCTCACTCGTCTTTTTTCGATGGCCCTCAATTGTCACCATTTCGCGAGTAATTGAAACGTTGAGATCTTCTGAGCGGACACCAGCAATCATGGCCTGAATAATGATATCACTATCAGTTTGATAAACGTCAACCGAAAGTTCGCCGACTTCCTCAATTACTGGTTCGGCATCATCTAACCATTGATCAGCATTACCAGCCATTTTAATTTTAGGTGAAAAAGCTTTTTCTAACGGCTTAGAATCTAACTCTTCTTCATCGCTGACTGAAATACTGCCGGTGATCCTCTCAAAAAATGAACGCTTATCCTTATTAGACATATGATTATTAATTGATTGTCTTAGTAATGGTTCTGGCTCGGGCCAGACGTTTAACAATTTCAAAAAGAAAAATGACAAATATTGCCAACAGCC
>CAZRQY010000069.1:0-2965 GCA_964602495.1 uncultured Candidatus Saccharibacteria bacterium | reverse complement strand
ATCATCTGTTGTTATATCTCCTGCTACTTCTTGTCCTTGACCATCTAAAGCTTCCAGTTCAATTAGCAACTGGTTTAATTTATTTTGAATTTCTATTAATTGTTGCCGTCTAGTTTGGGGAACTGGGACGGTGGGCAAACTTTCATCTGGATTATTATTTCCCTCCGGGCTGGTAGTTGGATCTGGACTTGGATTATCCGAGGGGGGCGTAATTGACGTTGATGCCTGTTCACTATTGCCTAGTGATAAACTAACCGAGGCCAAAACTTGGTCCACTCTGATTTTTGTCAACTCCAATAATTTCTTCCACCATGGCATTCGCGCTTTTTTTAATACCCCACTAATTTTTTCTTTCTCGACTTCGTTAAAAAATAACTTAATGACCCCAGCACTATATCCGACTGCCTTCGGTGCAAGTGTCGCCCAATAATCAGCCATGACTTTGTTGTCATTTTTATCATAAAGAGAATAAGTTTTTTCTATTACCCCGTTTTCTCCTATTTTATTTGCGACTACCGTAATTTTTTTATTGAGACTGTTATATCCATAATTTCTAAAATTGCCATCTTTTCCTATTTCTTTTAATTCTTTTATTATCTTAGGATTTTGATAATATTTTAAAATAGTATCGTCACTAAAAAAATTATCATTAGAAAGATTAGCCACTTGATCAAAATAATCATCGAGTGAATTTAGGTAGATTAGCGTGGAAGCCGGAACGGTTTTTTTGGTTAAAGCATAAGCTTCGTAGGTTTTTGAAATTATATGAACATCATCGCGAGTATGATCAGGCACGGTCGTGTCTTGAATTAAATGTAACACATGACCCAAAGCATAAAATCCTTTTTGCTTATCACCGTAAACATATTCATAAATTGCGTTTTCCCATGAATAATCATTGCCGGTTGAATTTTGACCACGTGCCCATTGTTTGGAAGTGGCAAATTGCCCACTATTTAACCCACGATTATTGATTGGATCATAGAAATGTTCCAGCCAGCGAGGAATATTATCTTCGTCTATTGAACCACGCACAACAGAGGAGATGTCGGTTCCACTTAATTTTAATAACGAAGTTTGATTAAATAATTTAATCGCTTCGTTGGTTAAAAGCGGATGAGTAAAGTCGTCATCATAACTAAAAACTAGCGCTGGCCATAGCGCTAGCAAAAGGACAATAATCTTTATATATTGCTTATCTTCCATTTCTGGTTAAACTCATTTTTTCTAAAAAAAATACTAGTAACTAACTCTTTATTATCATTCCATACATCTATTTGGTCCTGAGACTCTCCACTCTCTCCACTCCATTCAGCCTTTGATAAAATTTTTACTATTTCCCCCTCTTTCCTTAATTTCACCCAATTTTTCATCTTGGTCAAAAATTCCGCCTGTTTATCTACCACGAAATATTTACTGGCCAAATCTAAATCTCCCGCTTCAAAAGCTTCAATAAATAACACCAGCGTCTCCTCCGGCGTCGCTCCACCTACGGTGTCGCTCCGCCAAGCATTTTTGATCCCTTCCACCTTGTTTAAAACTTGTCGTTCCTGCCAGGCCTGATTAATTCGTTGAATAATTTTCGTTTGCCAAACAACAAAAACCACAACCGCCACCAGGACAATTATTCCACCACCAAGTAAAAATTTTTTTTTCATCTTAGTTTTCCAAGGACTGTCCTTGGAGAGTTCTACAATCATTTATAAAAGTGTCAAATTCCTGCTTGTCAGAGAAATACTTAGGAAAAACCTCTTTGTTTATAATCCTTGACTCTGACCGAGATTTTTCTTTGAGATATTCCCGACAGCTAGAATATCTATAATTATAAACAAAATCTTTTTCTTTTACCATCTTCTTTATCCCCTTCTCCAACCAATTTTTATTAATAATTTTAATCGGATTAAGATGAATATAAGCAAAAAGATACTTCAAGTAGCTATCGTTGTCTACGTGAGTTGCCCGAAATGGTCCCTCAAATAAATTTCCAGTCCGATCATATTTTTTATTGAAATACATAGAATACGCAGTTAAAATTTTCTTAATAAAGACAGATATCCCATTCTCTTTTTTTTCCCTGACAAGAAGGTGAAAGTGGTTAGGCATTAGGCAAAAACATCCAACATCAACAATTGCCTGCTCCCTTTTAAGATTTAGGATCTCGGCAAAAGATAAATCTTCCACTTCTTTCATCACAACAGATTCGTTACTATTACACAAATAAAGTAACTTTAGAAATCTTTCATAATCGTGAGTATCGAGAAAAATAACTCTTTTATCAACACCGCGATTATAGAGATGATAAAATTCATCAATAGAAAAAACAAATTTCCTTAGCATAATATCATTATAACACGCCTGTTGATTTTCCAAGGACAGTCCTTGGAGAGTTGGGACACTAGTAGGAGATTTCGACGACGAGAAGACCTTGGCGGTCGAAGAGAGAAATTGTTTCGCGACGATCAGCCCATAATTCAAAAGTTTGATTTAAGAAAATTCGCCATTCTTTACCGACAAAATCTTTATCGTTTGAGTAGCGAGCAAAACAAGCGTTGAAATTGTAATTGGTTTTAATAAAATTACGACAATAAGAAGTTAATTTGCAATTGCGATCCAGACAATTGCCCTCGTCTTTAACATAAACATCTTTGGGAGTATGACAAGCTCTGATCGAACGGGCAAAATCATAGCAAGTATTATCTAAATAACTAATGCCGGGAACATCGTTAGAGGAAGGACACTTGTATTTTACGCTCGGATAAGCACGATAACCAGACTCATCCTCAAGATAACCCAAACAACGATTTAATTTAAAATTATTTTTGATTGTTACCCCACTAAGTACGGGTGGGAGACCAGTGGTAATAATCGCTCGCTCGCCGGATTTAAGAGTGATTGGCACCTGACGATTGTTTTGCAGATGATACGGATCATAAAGAGCAAAGCCTAGGCTAGGAATTTTTACAGT
>CAZRQY010000068.1:0-2989 GCA_964602495.1 uncultured Candidatus Saccharibacteria bacterium | reverse complement strand
TGTTCATAATAATAGCATGGACGATAAAAAAGTCAAGTAAGATTCTTCTTTCTTAATTTAAGGGTTATGTTAGAATTATGTTAATTAAATTTATGGTCAATATCATTAAAGAACTAGAAGATCGTGAGTTGGTTGCTCAAAAAACTCATGAGGATAAATTGACTAGTGTTTTAACGACCGAAAAATTAACCTTTTACGCCGGTTTTGATCCGTCCGCTGATAGTTTGCATATTGGTAATTTGGCGCTACTGATGACCATGGCTCGTTTGGTTGAAGCCGGACATAATCCAATTTGTTTGATGGGTGGGGCCACTGGTTTAATTGGTGATCCCAGTGGTAAAACTGAAATGCGTCAAATGCTCTCTGAAAAGGACGTCAAGTGTAATTTTAAAGCTTTAAAACTTCAAGTTAAAAAGATTCTCTCAGGACGAAAGATTCGCTTTGTTAATAATCTTACCTGGCTTAAGAAATTTAATTATCTCGAATTTTTGCGCAATTACGGTCCCCTCTTTAAAGTGAACGAAATGATTAAGAATGAGACCTATCGTGAACGTTTAGAGAAGGAATACGGCCTTACCTTTTTAGAATTTAATTATATGATTCTTCAAGCCGTTGATTATCTGCATCTTTTTGATACTTATAATTGCCGGTTACAGCTCGGTGGTAATGATCAATGGGGTAATATTTTGGCTGGTGTTGAACTTATCCGTCGCGAGCGACAAATCGAAGCTTACGCTTTTACGATTCCTCTGATTACTCGCTCGGACGGTCAGAAAATGGGCAAATCGGAGTCAGGAGCCATTTGGTTAGACGCGACTAAAACTTCACCCTTTGAGTTCTATCAATACTGGATCAATGTTGATGATAAGGACGTTGGTCGTTTCTTAAAGATCTTTACTTTTTTGTCACTTGAAAAAATTGCTGAATTGGAGAAATTGGAAGGGATGAACATTAAGCAAGCCAAAAACGTTCTCGCTTTTGAAGTAACTAAATTTGTTCATAGTGAAAAAATTGCCAACGAAGCGCAAAAAGCTTCTCAGGATCTTTTTGGCGATAGTGATAATAATGTTGAATCGAAAGCTATTCCTAGTCTGAAGATAGCTTTACCAGAAGCTGGGCTGAATATTGTTGATTTACTTACCCAAACAGTCATCGTTGATTCTAAAACTAAGGCGCGTAGTCTTGTTGAAAGTGGTGGTGTTTACATTGACGACAAACCTGTTCCCAATATTGATTTTATTTTAACAAAAAATAACGAAGGTTTTATTTTACTTCGTCTCGGCAAAAAACGTTATACTAAAATAATCTTTAATTAATCCCCTGTTCCAATTGCTTCTGTTATATTTTTATAACCGTCTTGGGCGAGGAGTTTAGCTAGTCCTTGGTTAATTTCGCTGATGATTTGCGGGCCGTCAAAAATCATACCGGTAATAAGTTGAATTAAAGAAGCACCAGCCTTAATCTTTTTGTAGGCATCTTCGGCAGTAAAAACTCCGCCACAACCAATAATGACAAACTCTTTACCAGTTTTTTGATAAAAATACTTAATTTGCTCATTAGCTAATTCCTCAACAATTTTACCTGATAATCCACCTTGATTAGTCGGCAATGACTCTTTAATTTTGTCTTGGAAACTAGGCAAGATCCGATCCTTACTCAAATTCGTGCAAATAAAACCACTAATTTTATACTTTCTCGCTAAGTCAATAATCTGATCAATTTGTTCATGGCTTAAACCAGGTGGCATTTTGAGAAAAATAGGTTTAGCCCGTTGAATATTAACTAAAGCTGAGAGAAGTTTATCGAGCTTGATCGGCTCAACGAATGGCTCACCGGCAAAAGTACTAGGACAACTAATATTAATAGTATAGTAATCGCCGATCTCGTTACTGGCAAAAGCTTTATAAGCTGACAAATAATCAACCAGGCCATCTTCAGTCGTGATTGTTTTATCGTCGTTGGTTTTGGCAATACTGATACCGACTGGCAAAGAAAATTTCTTATTTTTAAGACGTTGACTAATCTCTTGAGCCCCGTTGTTTTTTAAACCGTAATAAACAATTAGACTCCGCGACTTTAGTAGACGCCAAAGTCGCGGTTTAGGGTTACCGGCGCAAGGTCGGCCGGTGACTGAACCAATTTCAGTAAAACTAAAACCAATTGCCGACATAATATCAATCATCTCGGCATTTTTATCAAAACCAGCAGCCAGACCGATTGGGTTCTTGAAGCTAATACCCAGGATTTCTTGGGCTAGAACCGGATTTTCGTAATAAAAACAAATTCTTATTAGCCAACGGGCAAACCCAAATTTACCTAAAAATTTTCCGATATTAACAAATCGATCATGGACTTGTTCTGAGTCAAACTTAAATAAGATCGGTCTCAAAAACCATCGATATTTCCAACGAATAATCTTATTCCTAATCTTAAACCAAGTCTCCATGTAATTACTAAAATAGCACAAAAAAAGTCGCCTAGGAAATTGACTCACAATACTATTGACACCCCACCAACACTCTATTAACACTTTTGAACGGCCGTCTAAATGTGTTAATATTACAGAATGAGTATTACTGACGAGTTGTTGTTTTGGTTATCAAATAATCCTGGCAATTACAGTCGATTACATCAACGGATGCTGGAACATATTTCGCCTAAGTGGGGTAATCAAGCCGGTTCGAAGAAGAAAGAAAAATTTACTGATAATTGCCTCAGGGCAACCCTTTCTCGACTAAAGAAAAATGGTCTAGTTGAAAATCATGATGGTCTCTGGAAGATTACTGCCTACGGAAAAGAAAAATTAAGTAAAAGTAGATTTTTAAAAAAATATTCGGAAGTAAAACCAGTTCGATCAAATCGAAAAATTATTGTCGCTTTTGATATCCCTGAAACCAGAAGAAAAGATCGTAATTGGCTAAGAGTAGAATTGGTTACTCTGGGATTTAAAAAACTACAACAAAGTGTTTGGCTTGGACCAGCACCTCTA
>CAZRQY010000067.1:0-3105 GCA_964602495.1 uncultured Candidatus Saccharibacteria bacterium | reverse complement strand
GTTTGCGATAATATAGTCAATGAGAAGTCGTTCACCCGCCAAATTTATTGTTTGGCTTGTTGTTTTAATGGCAGTGGTCATCTCCTTTAACCTTGGAAATTATTGGGGAGAATCTCGTGCTCTGGATAAAAAAGCAATTGCTAATCTAATTGGTCAGGAAATTGGGGAGCCAGACCAAGTTGATTTTTCTCCTTTTTGGAAAGCCTGGAATATTATCGACGAAAAATATATTACTGATAATGGCAATAATCACAGTACGACCACTAAACCAATAACTAATCAAGATAAAGTTTGGGGGGCAATTGGCGGCTTAACTGCTTCACTTGAAGATCCTTATTCTGTTTTTCTTCCTCCGGAAAAGAAAAAACGCTTTGAAGATGATATTCGAGGTAATTTTAGTGGTGTGGGTATGGAAATTGGAATTAAAGATGAAGTTTTGACGGTTATCTCACCCCTGCCAAATTCACCGGCAAAAAAAGCCGGAGTTCAAGCGGGGGATAAAATTGTCAAAATTGATGACACCATCACCGCTGATCTAAATACTGACGAGGCCGTTGATTTTATTCGAGGTGATCAGGGAACGGTTGTTCGTTTAACTCTCGTACGAGATGTTCCAACTGACCAGGTAGGCAAAGAAAAATCATTTGAAGTTTCAATTGTTCGCGCGGTAATTGACATTCCCACGCTTGATACTCAAAAATTAGACGGCAATATTTTTGAAATTAAACTTTATAATTTCTCAGCGGTTTCTCCTAATCTATTTCGCTCGGCCTTGCGTGAATTTATTGAATCAGGTTCAAATAAATTAATTATTGATTTGCGAGGCAATCCAGGTGGATTTTTGGATGCGACCGTGAGTATGGCCAGTTGGTTTTTGCCAGCCGGTAAACCGGTTGTGGTTGAGAAGCATGGCGGGGGAGCGGATGATAAGATTTATCGTAGTGCCGGCTATGACATTTTTACTGACAAGCTCAAGTTGGTGATTTTGGTTGATCAGGGGAGCGCCTCAGCTTCCGAAATTTTGGCCGGGGCTCTCTCCGAATATGGCAAAGCGATTCTGGTCGGGGAGAAGACTTTTGGTAAAGGGTCAGTCCAGGAATTGATACCCGTCACCAGTGATAGCTCTCTTAAGTTAACGATCGCTAAATGGTACACACCCAAAGATCATTCTATTTCTGTTAATGGTTTAGTTCCTGATATTCTAGTCCCAATAACCAGTGACGATATCAAAGCCGGTCACGATCCGCAACTCGCCAAAGCGGTTGCTATTTTAAGCGAAAAGTAGTAAACAATAAGTATGAAAATTATTTTACTCCAAGATGTTGCTAAAGTTGGTCAGCGGTACGAAATCAAAGATGTCAGTAACGGTTTTGCTCGTAATTTTTTACTGGGGCAGGGGAGAGCGATTCCCGTCACGCCGGCTAATTTGGCCAGAATTGAAGAATTAAAAAAGACTAAAAATCAACGACAAGAGAAAACTGTCTCTTCGGCCCAGCAATTAATTGAAACCTTGGGCGATAAGGCGATTGAAATCAAAGTGAAAGCCAGTGACGAAGGGCATTTATTTGCCGCTTTGCACCAAAAAGATTTAGCGGTAGAGATAAAAAAACAATTCGGTCTAGATCTTGTTGAACAGCTTATTGACTTACCTAAACCACTTAAACAATTGGGTGAACATAAAATCGCCCTACAATTGGGAGATCATCAAGCTCCACTCAAAATCTCTTTAATGGCTAATTAGGTTCAATTGAGACAATTGGTTTTACTTTAACTAAACCGGCAAAACTTAATTTGCGTTTGGTATTAAATTTGACGATACCGGGAACACGAGCAAAAACAGTATGATCCTTACCGAGTAAGGTGTTCTTACCAGCCATGATTTTAGTGCCTCGTTGACGCACGATAATACTACCGGACTTGGCGAGTTGGCCATCAGACAATTTAACCCCTAAATACTTAGGATTAGAATCACGTAGGTTTTTAGCAGTACCCCCTGCTTTTCTATGTGCCATATTGATATATAATATAAAGGAAATGTTAGAAAAAGTAAAGTCCCATGAAAAAGAATTATTCGTCGCCCTACTGGTTATTTTAATCGCCCTATTTTCTTTTGGTCTTGGCCGCTTGTCTAAAATTAAAAGTAGTCAACAACCGATTCAAATCGAAAACGCCATAGAAAAGAATTAATTTCAACCGAAAAAGGAAATCCCGCCTGGTCGGTTGACCAAGGCGGGATTTGTTCTCGTTAACGCTTCAACGCTTCGCTCTCACTCTCGCCAGATGAAGACGGAAGAGAGGAGTTTTCATCTTTATTATGACCCAAGGGTCATCAAGGACTTCACTCGTGTCGTAACCGTCGGGCCTTCCCTTACGGTAATTTTCTTCTTGACCTGGCTGCTGGGGAACAGGGGAGCCAGTCCGACGACCATTACCGGATGAGCGAGAGGGAGGGGGAGTAAGCATGTGCAAATTCCTCTTTTTTGATCGACCGTTATGATCAATCCTTCCATTGAAAGCCTATCATAATTGTTGTCATGAAGTCAATATGTTGTCAATGGGGGAGAATTACTCAAAAATGAACTATCCACTTGTGGATAACTTTTAGATATGTCGCACAACATAGATTTTGCGACATAGCCTTGACAATTAAACTATAACGCCAAACCCCGCGCAGTTTAAGCGCGGGGCGTGACTTCCCTTTTGAGGATTAAACGTTAGATTTATTCCAACAAGGTTTACTCCAATTCCAGTGACGATTACCCTCTTTCTTCATTAGCCACATCGCATATTCAATATTATCATCAGTTTCGTAAATATTGAAACCGAGGGCCTGACTTCGATTAAGGTGGTATTTTTCATTAATTTGGAAAATACCAATATCAGCTGAATTACTCTTTCCATGGAGGACCTCTCCGTCTCCATCATATTGTCGAAAATTGCTTTCGCAATTCGCAATCCGTAGAGCGGTATCGGCGTGAATACCATATTTGGCACTCCGGTCGATAATTTGGTCATAGATGGTCGCACTCGTGGCGCCTTTTGGGCGCTCTATTGAATAAGTTATCTCAACAGCGACTGGCTGGTCGTTATTGAACCTATCAATGA
>CAZRQY010000066.1:0-3199 GCA_964602495.1 uncultured Candidatus Saccharibacteria bacterium | reverse complement strand
CCTTTTCAATCCCGGCTTGTTTCATTAGTAAATTAGAAGCCGGCGGAGTTTTGAGAATAAAATCAAAACTGCGATCAGTATAAATGGAAAGTTCTACCGGAATAATATCACCGGCCAATTGAGCGGTTGCCGCATTAAACTTTTGAACAAAATCACCAATATTAACACCGGCGGGGCCAAGAGCGGTACCGATTGGCGGGGCCGGTGTAGCTTTCCCGGCTGGAATTTGCAATTTAATCTTTTTTTCTATTTTCTTTACGGCCATGTTCGTTATTTATATCTTTTTAACCTGTAAAAAGTCAAGTTCGACTGGTGTTTCTCGGCCAAACATTGAGACCAAGACCTTAACCTTACCGCGAGCTTCATCAATTTCCTTAATTTTACCCTCAAAATCCTTAAACGGGCCATCAACAATTTGAACCGGTTCACCTTTAACTAAATTAATTGTATGCTTAACCGTATCATCATTCATTTTGACAAAAAGGGCTTCAACTTCTTTTTTCTCTAACGGCACCGGAACCACCCCGGAACCGATAAAGCCAGTCACCCGCGGAGTATTACGCACAACGTACCATGAGTCATCAGTTACCACCATGTCCACTAGCACATAGCCTTGATAAATTTTTTCCTCAACCGTTACCCGCTTACCACCCTTAATAACTACTTTTTTCTCAGTCGGGACTAAGACATTAAAAATTTTATCTTCCATACCCAGAGATTCAATTCGTTGTCTTAGATTACGTGACACCGCATTTTCGTAACCAGAATAGGTATGAATGGCGTACCAATTGCGTCCTTGATCTAATTCTTGTTTAGCCATAAATATTTATTGTAAAATAACGCTCTTTAAAACAAAGTTAAAAGCGAAGTCGAAAACCCCCAACAAAAGACCGGTTAAGATAGAAAAACCTAGAACAATCAAGGTAAAATTGATTGTTTGTTCGCGCGTTGGCCAACTAACGTGATTCATCTCACTACGTGTATCCTTAAAATAATTGATTAATCTCATATTTATATTGTATCCGTTTTTTCGTATTTAAAAAAGCCCCGCCGGGCCTAATAATTCAAGCATATACTTTCTCCTAAAATAGTCAAGTTTGAAAAAATGATTTAGTCAATTTAGCCTTAATCTAAGCGAAAAGAGGTTTGATTAGGACCTTTTAATTTTAAGGTGAGCTTCAAGTAAATAATCATACCCACTGCGATAAGGAGAAAAGCAAAGAATGACAGCAAGGGAATAGTAATGAAACCAAACAAGGCAAATTCTTGGACCGTGCAAGGTAATTGAACAGAGCAAATAATCAGATCAGCTGGAGCCAGATGCCAGACGAGAAGGTTATGATAACCAGCGACAATCAATCCGGCAATTGAGAAAGGTAAAACATAATAAGGAAGCCAGCGATCTTTTTTCCATAGGCCAATCCCCATAATTAAAATTAGGGGGTACATTAAGCCCCGCTGAATGATACAAAGCGAACAGGGTGGTAAATTCATAATTTGACTGAAATATAAACTACCCAAAGTCCCCACCCAAACCTGCAAGTAGATGACCGTAATAACATATTTTTGAACAAGAATTTCGGCTTTTTGGCGCATAGGATTATCATACCAGAATTTTATGTTATCATCTAGATATGACTGACGCTCCAAGAAAATTTGCTGCTTTTGACGTTGATGGAACGATTTTTCGCTCTAGTTTGCTGATCGAATTGGTGGAAGAATTAGTTGAAGCAAAACTTTTCCCGCCCGAGGCTCGTGCCAATTATCATTTCCCCTGGCATCGCTGGCTTGACCGTGAAGACAGTTACGAAAAATATATCGGTGCCGTCGTTGATACTTTTACCAAAAATATCAAGGGGGTTTATTATGGTGATTTTATTGAAGTGGTCAAAAAATTAATTGAAGAAAAAAAGAATCGCACTTATGTTTACACTCGCGAACTAGTACGCAATTTAAAACAACGCGGTTATTTTCTGCTGGCCATTTCCGGTTCACCGAAGGGTGTGCTGGACGGTTTTTGCCACGAACTAGGTTTTGATAAAGTTTACGGTCGTTTTTACGAGCTGGGACCGGGCGATCGTTTTACTGGTCAAATTGTTGACGAGCATTTAATCATTAATAAAGCCAGCATTATCCATCGTGCGATGGAAAAGGAAAATCTGGCAAAGGAAAATTCTTTGGCTATCGGCGATACTGACGGTGATATCTCAATGCTCGAAACAGTCGCTAAGCCGATTTGTTTTAATCCCAACGAAAAACTTTATCGTTATGCCAAACTCAATAATTGGCCGATCATTGTCGAACGTAAAGATGTGATTTACAGAATTAATTAATGTGCTAGGCTAAAAACGGACAAACGGAAAGGAGAGTCTAAATGTTATTGTTAAAAAGCACGCTGGCGCAACAGGTCAAGTGGCGGCGAATCCGTGGCTATTTGAACGACCAGCTTCACGGTAAAGAACAGGTTGGAGAGGTTGTCTCGATCGTCACGGCCAATCGGAACCGAAAAAGGATCTGTTGTTATGGACAGATAATTCGGGACGAGCGGTTATTTATCCAACTTAACCTGCAAATCGGAACGGTCATCGCTTATCCTCATCGCCACCAGGCCACCAGTTGGAAGAAGGGCTATTTCGTCCGACTAAACGAACTTGAACCTCGGAACGAGGATCGCTGGGTTGCTCTCATCAACATTGCGATTGCCAGCGTCTCACTCGAGACGGTCATCCTCTTTCCCTAAGGTTAATTCCGGCACGCCGACTCCGTCGGCGTGCCGTTTGCTCTTAAGTTCTTTTTTTCTTTAAGAAATGAGTTAAGCCTGGCAAAATTGACAAGAAAATAATCAATAAAACAATTGGGATGATATAGCGATCGACATTAGGAATTACTCGGCCTAAGAAAAATCCGCCGAGAGACATTCCGACTGTCCACAACAATCCGCCGACAACATTAAAGAAGAAAAATTTTTGATAATTCATTTTCCCGACACCAGCCACAATTGGCACAAAAGTTCGCACGACTGGAACAAAGCGAGCTAAAATCAAACTCTTACCGCCATATTTTTCAAAAAATTCATGGGCCTTATTAATATTTTCTCGATGAAAGAAAAGAGAATCTTCTCGTTTGAAAATCATTGGACCGATTTTTTGACCAAACCAATAACCGACGTTATCTCCCAAGACAGCGGCCACAAAAAGAC
>CAZRQY010000065.1:0-3246 GCA_964602495.1 uncultured Candidatus Saccharibacteria bacterium | reverse complement strand
TGGTAGAATTATGGGTTTAGAGTGTAATATACATCTCGTCCTGATTTTCCGATTTGTTGAATTTTGTTCTCGTTTTCTAATTCATTTAAATACTTTCTTGCTGTTCCGCCAGAGACATCCAAAAGTTTCTCCACATCAGCACAAGTTATCTTGCCGTCTAACATCCTTTGAGAGTCCTCATCAGAAATAGAGCAGGAAGAAAGTTTCTCCTTTAATACATTTTCATTTCTTAACATTTCCAAAATCTTTTCTTTTCTGTCTTCTGTTCGTTTAGTCAAAGATTTATGGGCATCTTTTCGCATCTCATCTAATTTCTTTGGATCTCTCGTAGTAGCTGATTTTTTGAGATACATCCCCAAAGCTATCCCCGCAATAAAAAATAATATATATCCCATGACTTTATTTTAACACGAAAAAATGAAAAAAGTTGGTGATAACATAGGCCCAAATTAAAAACTATTCTTAAATTCGCGCCTCTCGCTTAAAATTTAATTGCTCTAAATATAATAAAGTCAGATTAGATAAGTACGGAATCTTTTTTATTTCTTCAATGGGCATAAATAATTGTTGTTTATGTTTTACTGGCTCTAAATTTTTCATTTCCCCCGAAAACTTTATTATTTCATATAAATGGCTAATAACCGTGACCTCATTACCGTCTCGATTATAATGATAATCCTTAACGATAAGTTCTTTATACTCTTCTACTTGCAAATCACATTCCTCTAAAATTTCCTCTTTAAGACCATCGATGACACCTTGATCCGTTTTTACTTTTCCTACGGGAATAGTCCAAAATCCATATTTCGCATGTTCCTGAATTAAGACTTCACCTTTTTGATTTTTAATAACAGCAGCAATTCCGTGATGGCTGGCAATATCTTCTTTGTTATATTTTATTTTCATTTAAGTTGTTTAATCTAACTGTGACCCCATTGTATGGCTTTCAGAACTAGTTGGTCAAGGGAAAAATATAAAGCCCAAAAAGCTGTCAAATTTTTGGTTACTCGATAAAAGTTAGCGCTTTGCCAGTTTCGCCCGCTCGGCCGGTTCGGCCGATACGGTGCACGTAATCTTCGTAAGTTGCTGGCACATCATAGTTAATCACGTGACTCACATTGGGGATATCCAATCCACGCGCCGCGACATCGGTCGCCACCAGAATTCGACTATGATTTTGTTTGAAGTTAAAAAGCGCTCGCTGACGATGGCCTTGGTTTTTATTACCATGGATTGCCTCAGTCTTATGCCCCCTTTTATTAAGAGATCCGGATAATTTCTCAACTCCATATTTAGTTCGGCCAAAAATAAGCACTTTGCTAAAATCTGGTTGAGAAAGCAGACCATGTAAGATATCAATTTTCTCTTCACTTTTTTTAATTCGCACAACAGCTTGGTCGATATTTTTTGAAGTGTCGCCAGTCTTGACCGAAATAGTAATAGGCTCACGTAAAAATTCACGGATCAATGAGTTTATCTCGGGTGACATTGTTGCCGAGAAAAGCAGGGTTTGGCGATTAGGCGCCATACCAGCCATGATAAAGCGCATATCATTCACAAAACCCATATCGAGCATGCGGTCAACTTCGTCAAGCACAATCGTGCCAAAAGTATTAAGCTTAATCACACCACGATCGATCAAGTCTTTAAGTCGCCCAGGTGTTCCAATAACAAAATCATGACCTCGGCGCAAATTAGAAATTTGTTGACTAATTGAAGAACCACCAAAGCAACAAACCGAATAAACGCGCAAACCACCACGAAATTTTGCAAACTCCTCATTGATCTGCAAAGCCAATTCACGCGTTGGCACAATGATCAAAACTTTTTCTCGTGAATTAATTAAGACTTTATTTAAGAGCGGGATCAAAAAAGCCGCGGTCTTACCTGTGCCAGT
Source organism: uncultured Candidatus Saccharibacteria bacterium (assembly GCA_964602495.1). Classification (GTDB taxonomy): domain Bacteria; phylum Patescibacteriota; class Minisyncoccia; order Phycocordibacterales; family XYD1-FULL-46-19; genus CAIPHT01. The sequence continues at coordinate 1,349 of CAZRQY010000065.1, read as the reverse complement.
GTTCGCAATACCCACCACATCCTTCTTTTCTAAAATCGGCACGATGGCCTTATCTTGAATTGGGGTTGGCGTAAAATAACCCTTACCAACAATATTCTTCTTTAATTCCTCATTGATCGCAAAATCAGCAAATTGAAAATTTGCTTGATACGCGACAACTTCGGCTCGCGGTTCAGCCTTACAGGTAAAGCGCGCTGGATCGATAAATTGACCGATACCACGGCGATTACCACTATTACTACTATTATTTTGACGAACAGGTTTAAACCTCCCGCCTTGGCGAAAATTTCTTTTAAACATTTTTTCTATCTAGTCTTTAGATTAAAAAGTAAGACGACTAGGACTGTCTCTTAAGTTTCAAAATATGACTAAATACAAGGAGACTTAGCGAAACCTGTGAGATTTAACTTACTCTTTAAGTATATTACAGTTTGTCTATTTTGTCAATTTTTTCACCCTGTTGATCAAGGGGAATATATCAAATCAGCTATTCAAGGGTTGGGGCAATTAGTAACATAATCCGAGACACTGCCACAGGGGCAGATTTGGTTTATTGATTATCTTTTATTAGACGACCTTACTTCCATCCGTTGGCTGAATGAAGTTAGAACTTGTTTATTAATTCATAAACAACAAACCCGCCTCACAATTGACGACGGGTTTGTCGTTTCGTTGCGGGCGGGGTAATACTCACTTGGCGGGTTACTCCGCCACTCGTGTTCCATCAGGACGGATTTGGAATGACTCTTCACCCGTCCTGACCCGAGCCAGTCCGTCAATGAAGCTGCTGACACTGTTGTACCGCTCCTCATAAGCCAGAGTCCCGTCGGGATGAATATGGAAAGACTCGTCATCATCCCTGGCCCAAGCCAGTCCGTCACAGAAGTCTCCGACATTGTCGTACCGCTCCTCATAAGCTGGGGTGCCATCAGGACGAATGTGGAACCACTTGCCAGCCTTCACGACCCAGGCTAACCCTTCACGGAAGTTGCCGACATGATCGAATCTTTGCTCATAAGCCGGAGTTCCGTCGGAACGGGCATGGAATTCCAAGCCATCTTCTTGGACGATGGTCAATTCTTCACCTGTCTCTTCCGTCATCGCAACCCCTTTTTCAGGAGCAACCTGCGAATCATCACCGGTCGCAACGGCTCGGATAATGGCCCAGGGAAAACGTTCAATCAGAGCGAAGAGCAATGACGGAACGGAAATCAATGAGGCCGTTACCACCAGCAGAACGATGGCAATGCCTGGTAAGGCCAAGAGGAACTCAATCTTGTACGGAGTCAGGAACAGGGCGAAGATCAGGAACAACATTGTTCCAAAGGTCATGCTAAAACCTACGCCCA
>CAZRQY010000064.1:0-3333 GCA_964602495.1 uncultured Candidatus Saccharibacteria bacterium | reverse complement strand
TGAGACGGCCGTTCGATTCGGCCCCCCGCAACAATTCGGCAAGTGACATGCCTTAAGTGTCCTAAAGCTGAAGTGAGTTAAGATGTCGGCGTAGCTCAGTTGGTTAGAGCGCAGCACTCATAAAGCTGAGGTCGGAGGTTCGATTCCTCCCGTCGACACCATAAAATAGATATTTTATTTATTTTATGATAAGTTTATATACGTTTGCGGTCGTAGCTCAACTGGTTAGAGCACTCGCCTGTCACGCGAGAGGTTGTGGGTTCAAGTCCCATCGGCCGCGCAGTCATTAAAAACTTAATAAAAAAATTATGACTAGAAAAATAACCATTTTGTTACTGTTCCTGTTTTTGGTCGTTTCTCCGGTTTTGGCCGTCGAAAAAGCGAGAACGGGGATGCTACCCGACAACCCACTTTATTTTGTTAAAAGTATTACCAGTAATATCAAAACCTCTTTGACTTTTGGTGAAATCAATAAAGCCGAAAGACTAATCGAAGTAGCTAATAATAAATTAAATGAAGCCATTACTTTGGCGGAAAAACAAAAGCCAAAAATAGTAGCTCAGGCAATAAAAAATTACAAAAAATTATTAAATCGGTCATTAGAATTAATTACTCAAGCTAAAGGACCAGAAATTAAAACTGATGAAGCCTTAATAGAATTAGCAAAAAATATTCTAAATCAACAAGAAAGTATCCTGACTAATATTCAGTCCGTGCCAGAAATAATGAGACCAATCTTCAGGCAAGCTGTTGAGACGGAAAAAGAAATTTATAACAAAATTACTAACTCGATCTCTAAAGACCCTAGCAAAGAAAATCAAGAGTCGCTTGCTAATTTAGAAACCCAAAAACAACGATTGGATTTGAGACTAGCCGACACTGGTATTTTAACAACAGTTCAATTAGCTGATTTACAACAACAATCTGGTAAACCAGGGATGAATGAGGAAGGATCAACTCAAGTCGTTCGTCCAGAGGGAGTGGGTGGTTGTAATAGTAAAAAATGTCTTTGCCAAGTAAATTGTGGCCGGACAATTATTGAAAAGTGTGTTCTTCAGTCTGGTAATTACATGTATCAAATGTTGAATTGCCGAGGTGAGTGTACTAAATATAACCTTTTCTATGGTTGTGGTATGGAGGCCGGTTGTGATGAATCTTGCTGGGATGATTATTATGAGCATTGCGGTTCTGATGCTCACGAAAATTGTCTAACTGGTTGCGAAGAAACTTTTGACGATTAGAACAAATTCACGATTGTTAATAAGACAAAAATGCCATAGAAAATAGTTGCTCCGACCAGAACGAGATTGGTAATGATTCCTGGCCTTATTTCTTTGGGTAAGTGTCGATTATTATAATAAATGAGGAAGGGGGTATAAAGAGCCATCGTAAATCCGCCGAGAACTGAGCTAAGAAGAAGAAAGGTTAATGGTTGATTAAAAGGGAGAAGAATTGCCTGAATGACAATTGCCAGAAAAATAGTCCCATAATAGAGATGGTGAATATCCCATTTTTTACCCCAGGCAAAGATGCGAGTTAATCGTCCTTCTCGTGAATTAGTATAGATAATATCAGAAAGAATGCGACTGAGGGCGTCAATCACTGTCCACATCACAGAAAAAAGCATTAGGTAGGCCATGATCAAATATAATTTTGCCCCTAACATTCCTAAACGAGAGGCAAAAACATGAGACAATGAGACGGCTAAGCTCGTCCCCTCAGGAATAATTTTCAGTGGTGCCAAAACAACGAAGGCATTTAAACTCATCAAAACAAGAGTTAGGAGACCAACTAGCCAAAAAACGATACCCTGATCAATATAGATAAAACGCATCCAATTTTTCCAATGGCTAAGATTCTCACGGTTGATTGTAAAATTAGCGCCATTGATGCCGATGGCGTGGGGTTTGCCGTTAATGGGATTAGTAATTCGTTCATTATAAAAAGCCATTCCCATTCGTTTGTCTCGATACCATAATGAAGTACATAAATTAAGCATGCCACCGGCGCCAGCAAAAACGATGGCTCCCAATAGAACATTAATATCAATTCCCTTGGGAAAATAACCGAAGCTTAGTAAGCCCTTAAGTGCCATCAACAAATTATCTGGAGTGAGATTGAGAAAGCTGATGTAAATTAAAATTACGACAAAAAGAGGAACAATAATCTTCAAGCTTTTTTCCAACATCTGATAGGCATGTTTACCCGTAAAAACCAAAGTCATCACTAAGCCAAGTGAGACCCAGGCCCAAATAACGTAATGTCCGAAACCGATAATCTCGGCTAGGATCGTGCCCAAAATACTAGACCAACCAGGCCAAATATAGAGAAGAATTACTGACCCAAACCAAAAAATAGGTGACCAGTAAATTACTCGACCAGAAGAAGTAAAAAAACTTTCACCGGTCGCTAGAGTGCCCCGGGCCACTTCTTGGTTGATAAAATATTGTAAGGTAATGCCCACTAATGCGAACCACAGAATGGCCAAGCCATATTGCGTTGTTAAATGAGGCCACATTATCAATTCGCCGGTTCCCATCGCCATCCCGGTAACGATAATCCCGACGCCAATTGCCCTGGTCCAAGTCGGTGGCTGGGGAAGATCTTTTTTTGTCCTGGCTGGGTATTGATCCATTAGTAAATTATATTATCTTTTTGCCTTCTTGCCTAAGGAAAAAGTGATTTGAAAATATCAAAAAATTATAGTATATTTAGCCTGTTCTAATTAGGCCGTTGTAGCCCTGCCTACCGGCAGGCAGGTCAGTTGGTAGGCAAACAATTAAATCTTGCCGTTGTAGCTCAGTTGGTAGAGCACGTCATTGGTAATGACGAGGTCGACAGTTCAATCCTGTCCAACGGCTCCGTTTTCTATTGTGCCACCTTAGCTCAGTTGGTAGAGCGACGCACTCGTAACGCGTAGGTCCCCAGTTCAATCCTGGGAGGTGGCTCCAGATGGATGAAATTAAACAAAAAATTGCGGATATTGAGGCGGCGATGTCAGCTCCTGATTTTTGGACAGACAAAGATTTAGCTCAAGAAAAAATCAAAGAGTTAACTCAGCTTAAGGAAGAACTCGCCGGTCAGAATAAATATGACAAGAGCGACGCCGTGATTACGATTTTTGCCGGTGCTGGCGGCGCTGACGCTGAAGATTGGGCGCGAATGCTATTTGATATGTATTTTAAATGGGCCGGCAAAAATAGGCTTGAATTACAAATTATTCACCAAAATACTAACGACCATAACGGCTACCGCAATATCACTTTTGAAATACTAAGTAACTCCTCGACTCGCGAAGCTCGCTCAGGGCAAGGTTCCTATGGAACCTTGAAA
>CAZRQY010000063.1:0-3350 GCA_964602495.1 uncultured Candidatus Saccharibacteria bacterium | reverse complement strand
CTTTAACGCGCAAAATTTCGCCGTAGGCGAGACCGGCGGGTATTTTAATACTAAGTAGGCCATCGAGAGTCTCTAGTTTGTATTCAGCACCTAAAATAGCGTCTGTGAGTTTAATCTTAAGATCAGTCGCCAGATCGTGACCAAGACGCTTAAAGGTGATATTTCTCTCTACATGGATCTTCACATAGAGGTCACCATTTTGTCCGCCCGGGGTTGCTTCGCCTTGCCCAGAGAGACGGACCATCTCGCCATTATCTAATCCTGGCGGAATAGCAATCTTAATATTTTCTTGTTTGTTTAAAACACCAGCGCCATTGCAGTTTTTACATTTTTTTTCTGGTGATTCACCTCGGCCAAGACAATCAGTACTTTCTCGGGTTGATTGAAAAACACCAAAAACTGATCGTCGAGTTTCATTTACCTTGCCTTTTCCGTTGCAAGTAGAACATTTTTTCATTTGTGAACCACTCTCGGCGCCTGAACCATGACAAGTCTCACATTGGCTAATTTTGTTAATTAAAATTTGTCGCTCAGTGCCAAAAATTGCTTCTTTGAAACTAATTTGGATATCCACCGAAATGTCGCGACCACGCCTTACCTGTCCGTGTCCTCGGCCTTGACCGCCAAACAGATCTCCGAAGATATCACCAAGATCAAACTCAAAACCTTGACCATTGGCATTTTGAAAACCAGAAAAATCAAATCCTTCAGAACCTCTACTTTGGCCACCACCAAAGCCACCGCCCATACCCGCTTCGCCAAATTGATCATATTGCGAGCGCTTATTATCATCAGAAAGAATCTGATAAGCTTCGTTGATCTCCTTAAATTTAGCCTCATCACCACCTTGCTTATCAGGGTGGTATTTGTGGGCCAATTTATGAAAAGCTTTCTTGACCTCTTCTTTAGAGGCCTTCTTCTCCACGCCTAGGGTTTTGTAATAATCTTTAGCCATTTAGCTTATTTAGTCTCGGCATCGCGGACATTACCTTCGCCAGTTTGATTATCTTCCGGTTTTTGGTCAGGGTTTGGTTCACCGGAGCCATCGGCAGAGGCGGGATTAGCGCCAGCTTCAGGATTAGCCTGCTGATTTTTCATCATCGCCTCCCCAATTTTTTGCATTTCGGTGGACAAGGCGGAAGTAGCAGTTTTAATGGCTTCAATATCTTCGCCATCTTTAACACCTTTAAGAGCAGTAATCTTATCTTCAACTCCCCTCTTAATATCTTCAGGAATTTTCTTTTCTCCTTCGGGTACACCATCAGCGTCTTTTAATGATTTTTCAGCCGTGTAAATCAATTGATCAGCTAAATTACGCGTGTCAATTACTTCACGTTTCTGCTTGTCTTCTTCAGCATGCAATTCAGCATCTTTCTTCATTTTTTCAATATCTTCTTTACTTAAACTAGTCTTGGCCTCGATCCGAATTGATTGTTCTTTATTAGTTGCTTTGTCTTTAGCCTTGACTGATAAAATACCATTGGCATCTAGGTCAAAAGTGACTTCGACTTGCGGTAAACCACGGCCCGCCGGAGGAATACCATCTAGAATAAAGCGTCCAAGTGTCTTATTGTCAGTCACTAGCTCGCGTTCACCCTGAGCGATGTGAATCTCAACCGAAGTCTGATTGTCAGCGGCCGTTGAGAAAATTTGGGAACGCGAAGTCGGGATAGTCGTATTGCGCTCAATAATTTTAGTCGCTACCCCACCCATTGTCTCAATCCCGAGCGACAAGGGAGTAACATCGAGCAATAAGACATCCTTAACATCACCAGCAAAAATCCCGCCCTGAATCGCGGCGCCAATGGCGACCACCTCATCAGGATTGATTGTATGATTAGGTTCTTTACCAAATAAATTCTTGACTGCTTCTTGAATGGCCGGCATACGAGTTTGACCGCCAACCATAATTATCTCATTAATATCGCCCATTTTATAACCAGAAGCCGTCATTGCCCGTTTAGTAATTTCGATCGAGCGGTCAATGAATTCTCGCGCTAAATCTTCTAAGGTTGCTCGCGTCATGCTCATATTAAGGTGAACGGGGCCAGAAGCGTCAGAAGTAATAAATGGAATGTTAACCTCGGTCTGATTCATGGTTGAAAGTTCGTGTTTCGCTTTTTCGGCCGCTTCTTTTAAGCGTTGAAGGGCAAGCTCGTCGTGAGTAATATCTAGGCCTGTTTGTTTTTTGAACTCATCACCAATCCACTTAATAATTTTTTGATCGATATCTTCACCGCCCATATGAGAGTCACCGTCGGTTGATTTAACCTGAACACTCTGTTCTTCGCCACCACCACTGATCTCCAAGATTGAAATGTCAAAAGTTCCACCACCGAAATCATAAACAGCAATTTTTTCGTCTTTCTTTTTATCTAGACCATAAGCCAGAGCCGCCGCCGTTGGTTCATTAATAATCCGTCGAACCTTAAAGCCAGCAATTTCACCGGCATCTTTAGTGGCCTTACGTTGTGAGTCATCAAAGTAAGCTGGAACGGTGATAACTACTTCTTCAATCTTTTCGCCTAATTTAGCCTCAGCATCATGCTTTAATTTTTGTAAAATCATTCCCGAGATTTCTTCGGAACGAGAGAACTTATCCCCCATTTTTACCTGAACACCCCCATCTGAAGACTGTTCTATGACAAAAGGGACAATCTCTTTATCTTTCTGAATATTTGGGTCACTAAATTTATGGCCCATCAAACGTTTAATACCAGAAATAGTATTCTTGGGGTTAGTGATCGCTTGACGTTTAGCTAATTGTCCAACCAATCGTTCACCAGCTTTAGAAATTGCCACGACTGATGGCGTAGTGCGCATCCCTTCCACATTTTCAACAATGCGCGGTGAACCACCTTCAACAACCGCCATCGCTGAATTAGTTGTACCTAGATCAATTCCTAAAATTTTTGCCATAAAATAATATTTTAATTAACTTGATAATGTTTAACTTTAACACTTGCCGGCCGAACGACTTTGCCGTGTAATTTATAACCCTTTTTAATTATCTCCGCTATTTTATCGTCATCCTTTTTGTTCTTAGTTGGAATTGTGCTAATTGGTTCTTGCTCAATGGGATCAAAATTTTTACCAAGAATAGGATTTATTTCTTCCACTCCATGGTCACGAAAAATGGTTTGTAATTGATTATAAATATATTCTCTTTCCATTAAAATATTATCATGCATTCGATATACATATCCTAATGAAAATACTAATTGAGTATTATGTTTCATTGGCATTTCTATTTGAGTTTTTTCAATAAAATCTTTACTGATCATATCATCAACATCCATTCTTGTTGTTATAATAAATTCAGCATCTGGATTGATTAATTGTTTTATAGT
>CAZRQY010000062.1:0-3685 GCA_964602495.1 uncultured Candidatus Saccharibacteria bacterium | reverse complement strand
CCCCTAACATCTAATTTTTGGCCTGGAGTCATTGTGCCAATTCCGACGTTACCGTCTAGACGATAGTGGGTGGGGAAAAAGATATTGGCACCGGAAGTTGTCCATTGACTACCACCGCCATTAATAATGTTCTGTGTTGTGGCACAAGCGCCAGCGCCAGTACAGATTGAGTCAGCGGTAATACTATCCTCCACCTCAAGATTGTCATAGATTTTAACATTGCGATCGCCGACAGCAGTAGATCTAGGTCCACCATAGATTGAGAAATCAGTAGCGGTTGGAATCAAAGAACTAAATTTTCGACTACTACGATTTTCTCCAAGAATGACTGGTCCAAAACCTGATCCTGCACCGAATTGCCCCGACTTAAGAGCGGACACGAATTGTGTTGCGTATAAAAGTCCCTGGTTAATTACTATTTTTTCTCCATGAGTATCGCCGATTTCAAGATATTGACCGATCCCCTGTCCTTTATTGGTAAGGAAACTATCAACTTCCCAACCATTTGCTGAACTATAACGTAAGGTTTGTCCATCACTTGTCCCAATAGGTAAGCCTGAACCGCCATTAATCGGACTACAGGCGCCAGCACCAGTGCAAATTTCATAAGATTGAGATCTTGTTACTCCGGCCACATCAAGATTGTCATAAATTTTAACATTGCGTTCGCGAGTTGTTCTATCACGATAGCCAAAGATATTTAAATTGCCAAAGTCGGCAATAATCATGTTAGAAAGCGAGCGAAAAAACACCGTAGGATCAGGGATTGAATAATTATCGGAAAAGAAATCCTTAATTGGGATTAAGACACTAAGTTGCAATATCCCCGGTTTTGTTTGCATATTAGGGCTGACATTAACCGGCGGGTAACAACCGTCACCATCAACGGCTGGATCACAATTAGGCGGAGTACTGACCGGATCTCGCCAAGCTGCCAAAGCGGGCAGGGCCAGACAAATCACCAAAACCACCACTAAAGTTTTGGCGAAAAAGGCTATTTTATTTTGTTTCGTCATAATAATTTAATAAATAATCTTATTGATTCTTAAGTGATTCTAAGATACTGGCCTTTTGTTCCTCGGATAATGGCGGAGTTTTTTCGGCTTCTTGTTTCAACGATTCTAAAATGTCAGTTTTTTGCTCTTCAGACAGTGGCGGGGTTTCGGCCGCTTCTTGTTTCAACGATTCTAAAATGTTCGCCTTCTGTTCTTCAGTTAAACTGGCGCTAACTTCCGTATCTGATTGAGCCGTTTGGCTTTTCTGCGCTAGGACCAGAACAATTGCGACAATTATTAAAATGACAACGATCGCCACTAAGATGCCGATCATTTTATTCGGTCGAGCCGGTGAACCGGCGGGCTTAACTTCGGGCTGAAGCGGAGATGGTGTAGTTTGCATGATTTTTTTTAAAAATTAATTACTAACTAAATGAATAATAAAGCGCACCAATAAAAAGTTTTGACAAAAACCTTTACTTCTTTTGATTATAACCAAATCAACAGCAAGAAACAACGCTTTCTAAGCCAAAGCTGTTGATAACAAAAGAGGGTTAATTTGACAAAATTGCTTAAAGTATTATCATAGGAAGTAGCTTCTGTTGTGTCCCAACAGATCTTTTTTTTAGCAAAATTGGCAAATTATCACTTAATTAAAGATAAATAAGATGATTGACTTAAAAGCCCTTAAGGCCGGACTGGAACAAATGGAAGAAGAACGGCATATTCCCAAAGAAAAAATCCTCTCGGCGATTGAGGATTCACTGGTGGCCGCTTATAAAAAAGACTATGGCAAAAAAGGCCAGATTATCAGGGCCAAATTTGACTTGGATTCAGGTAAAATTGATTTTTTCCAAGTTAAAATCGTTGCCGATGAGACGACAACCCGTTTTGATGACCCTTCAACTTCGCCCGAGGCAAGCGAAATAGATGAAGAAGATGAACGTCCTAAATTTAATCCTGAACATCATATTGTTGTGGAAGATGCCCGTCGAATTAAGAAAGATGCCCAAGTTGAGGATGAATTGATTTTCCCCTTAGAAACTAAGGAAGATTACGGTCGAATTGCCGCCCAAACAGCCAAACAAGTTATTATCCAGCGTCTACGTGAAGCCGAAAAAGAGTCCACTTTGAGTGAATATCAAGAACAAGAAGGCTTGGTTCTTAGTGGTATCGTTCAAAAAGTGGACCGTGGTAACGTTTTTATCGATCTCGGCCGAGCCGTTGGTATTCTCTTGCGCGATGACCAAATTCCCGGTGAATTTTATCGCCCGGGCGAAAGAATTCGCACTTATCTATATCAAGTGGAAGAGACTCCGCGGGGTATTAATTTGCGACTATCTCGATCTCATCTAAAATTTGTTGAAAAATTATTCGAGATTGAAGCCCCGGAAATCGATTCGGGAGTCGTCGAAATCAAAGCGGTCGCTCGCGAGGCCGGTTCTCGTTCAAAGGTCGCAGTCAGTTCTAGTGCCCCCAATATCGACCCGGTTGGTTCATGCGTCGGCCAAAAAGGTTCACGAGTTTCAGCCGTTATTAATGAGCTGGGCGGAGAAAAAATTGATATTATTGAATGGTCAGATAATCCCGAGGAATTTATTGCCAATGCTCTCTCGCCAGCCAAAGTTAATAATTTAAACTTAGATGAGGAAAATAAGGAGGCTTTAATTGAAGTTGACGCCGACCAATTTTCATTAGCGGTAGGCAAGGGCGGACAAAATGCTCGTTTAGCCGCTAAATTGACCGGCTGGAAGATTGACATCAGCTCACCCGATAACGAAACTGAAGAAGTTAAAGAGACCGAAGAAAAGGTCGAGAAAAAAGAGGAAAAAGCGGACACTTAAAAACGAATGAGGAAATTCTTTTTAGCAATTCTGGTTTTAGCCCTTCCCCTCCTGACTTCAGCCCAGGGTTTAAATTTGGTCTCCAATTACTCCGAGGCGATGAGTCAGCGATTGGCCTTTGGTCTCAATCGCAATACTCGTTTGTACAATAAGTTGGTTAACCAAAGTGTTCACTTAGCCCAAAAAGGTAAAAACCTGTCGACTATTAACATTAAATTGACCGAGGCGAAGATAATTATTGATCGTGGTCAAACTCGGCTAACCTCCCTACCGACTAAAGCGATTAATTTAACCAGTTCTTCAACCCCAAGAGAGAGTTACCTAATTGTCAGACAATTGGTCAGAGAAATAATTCAAGATATTCGCTTATCTTATGTTAAAATAAGACAAACCAGATTATTAATTAAAAAAGCCCGTTAGCCCGGGTTAAGAAATAATATGACTAACGAAAATAATTATGGCTTAGCGATCGCGGTGGCAATTATTGTAGTAATTTTATTCTTTGGCGGTTGGTATTACTTTATTGGTCAAGCGCCCGCTGAACTAACTCCGACCACCAATATTGACGGCCCAAATTTTTAAATTGTGATTAAATTACCCCAAATTGATATCCAGCCGGCCGGCGATGGTGAACTTGAAATTACCGTTGAATTAGAGGTTGAAGTTTTTAATAATTATCGCCAGCCAGCGCTCAAGGCCCTTGGTCAAGAATTAAAAATTGCCGGTTTTCGTCCTGGACATATACCCGAGAAAGTTTTAATTGACCAGGTCGGCGAAGAAAAAGTGTTGCAGGAAATGGCCGAACGAGCAATTTCTGATTATTATCCGCTAATTTTGCAGGAGAAA
>CAZRQY010000061.1:625-3686 GCA_964602495.1 uncultured Candidatus Saccharibacteria bacterium | reverse complement strand
TAAAAATTATGAAATTATAATAGTCGATTCTGGATCGATTGATCAAACGTTGGAAATTGCTGAACAATTTTCGGCGAAAATCGTTAAAATTGATAGCTGGGATTTTACCTTTGGTTATGCGTTAAATATTGGAATAAAGGCTAGCCAGGGTAAGTATTTGGTTTTTGTCTCGGGTCATGTCTTGCCAGCTAATAATAAATGGTTGAGTAGCCTCCTGGCTGGTTTTAAAGATGAAAAGGTAGCTATAGTTTATGGACGACAAGTTGGAGGTAGTCATTCTAAATTTTCAGAAAAGAGAGATTTCTCTCGATTATTTGGGACGTCATCAATTAATTCGACCAAGGCGATAAACCACGTCAATAATGCTAACGCGGTGATTCGTAAAGAATTGTGGGAAGAAAGGCAATATGATCAATACTTATTTGGATTAGAAGATATTGACTGGGCAAAATATATAACAGGCAGAGGTTACCTTGTTCATTATGAGCCCAAAGCGATTGTCTCGCATCTTCATGATGAAACTTGGTCTCAAGTTTTCCATCGTTATCGCCGGGAGGCGATTGCCGCTTTTCGTATTGGGTTGAGTCGACCACCTCAGGTTAGGATTGGTCTTTTGTCATTAGTCGCCAATGTTTTAACAGATATTTTTTATTCTTTTCCCAATCTATCTTTAGTTCGATTGGAAGAAGTCACTAAGTTTCGTTACTATCAGTGGAAAGGAAGTCGACAAGGTTGGTTTAAAGACAAAAATCTCGATTTGGATAGGGAGAAATATAATCTTTTACATCCAGCAGTAAGTCAGGCGGTGATAATAAAAGATAAAAATCAAGCCGAACTTGAAGAGGTTACCCTTCTGGAAATAAAACCTGGGGATATTCTCATTCAAGTTAATTATGTTGGTGTTTGTCGAACTGATATTGAGGTTTATGAAGGAACTCTTGGTTATTATAAGAGCGGACTTGCTCATTACCCGATCATTCCTGGCCACGAATATGCCGGCATTATTGTACGGATTGGAGCTAATAATAAATATCGCGAGCGATTCAAAGTCGGTCAACCGGTCATCGGTGAGTGTGTTTTATCAAGGGAAAATAATTCTAACAGAAAGGAGGTGGGGGTTATAAATCATAATGGTGCCTATAGTCAATTCATAACCTTGCCTGGTAAATTTGTCCACAAAGTTCCTGAAGGTTTAAATCTTAGAGTTGCGGTTCTGGCTGAACCGCTGGCCGTCGTCTTGCGGGCTCTACGTCGTATCAAGAGTCGACTTTTTGACGGAGCGACGGTTGCGGTCATCGGGGCGGGGACGATTGGTAATTTCTGTGCTCAGGTTCTTAGTCTGGAAGGATATTCCGTAACGGTTTTTGATAATAAAGAAGATCGGCTGGCTTTTCTCAAAGATAAAGTCACAAAGACGGCTAACACTGTCGGAGGGTTGGACCAATTTGATTTTATTATTGAAGCCACTGGTTCCAAGCCGGCCTTAGAAGAGGTTTTGCGTGATAGTCGAATTAACAGCACCATCTTACTTCTCGGGTTTCCTTACGGTAATATCGATTATAATTTTGAAGACTTAATTGGTCGCGAAAAAGTTATTGTTGGCTCTGTCGGTGGCGACGCCGAAGATTTTTCTCGAGCCCTTGAATTATTACTCAAATTAGATACAGAACCTTTTACACAGATGATCCTTCCCTTGAAAGATTTTAAAAAAGCTTGGGAGTTACAACGTTCAGCCAGGTACCTAAAAATACTTTTAAAGCCATAATTATGAAATATAAAGTTTTAATTACCGCTCCTTATTTTCAATTGGTCATTGATCAATACCAAGATATTTTTGACCAAAACAGCATGGAGATCATTGTTCCTCGGGTTAATGAACGAATGGATGAGGAAGAATTATTAAAGCTGGTTGGTGATATCGATGGGATTCTTTGTGGTGATGATCGAATCACTGAAAAAGTTTTGGTTGTTGCTCCCAAACTGAAGGTAATTGTTAAATGGGGAACGGGTATTGATTCGATCAATAAGGAAGCAGCTGCCGTGCGTGGTATTACTATTCGCAATACTCCCAATGCTTTTACTGAGCCAGTAGCAGACACGGTTTTGAGCTTTATTCTTTGTTTTGCTCGGGGAACGATTGATTTGGATGAAAAAATCAGGCGGGGGATTTGGGAAAAGAAATTAAATCGTGCCCTTAACGATTGTACTTTGGGAGTAATCGGTGTTGGTAATATTGGTCAGGCGATTATTAAAAGGGCCCAATCTTTTGGGATGAAAATTTTGGGCAATGATATTAAAGAATTACCTTTCGATTTTATGGTTCCGCTTGAACAATTATTAAAAGAATCAGATTTTGTTAGTCTTCATTGTGATCTAAATCCCACTAGTCAGCATTTAATTAAAAAGAAGACACTTTTGTTAATGAAACCGAGTGCCTATTTGCTCAATGCGGCTCGCGGACCAATTGTTGATGAGAAGGCCCTAATTGGGGCCCTACAAAAAGAGCAAATTGCCGGCGCCGGACTCGATGTTTTTGAAGTTGAGCCTCTTCCTTTAGATCATCCTTATAAAAAAATGTCTAATGTTATTATGTCTCCCCATAACTCTAATTCTAGTCCCTCGGCTTGGAAACGGGTTCATAAAAATAGTATTAATATGCTTGTTGAGGAATTGAAAAAAATTAAGAAGGACGATGTCTGATAAAAAAAAATCAGTCTTAGTGACTTTTGGAACAGATTTGCCTAAAAAAAGTAATAAGTGGTGGCAACAGTTTAAGGTTGTTGTTGCTTACAAGGAATTAAAACCAAAAGTTCAAGAACGTGGGCTGATTTTTGCTGATTTGGGCGATTTTATTGAGTTAGGGAGTATCTATGAAGCCAGCGCTTTAGTTGAAGAACTTTCTCGTTTGAAGTTTGAAGACGGAACTCGTATTACCAAGTCAATTATTTATGAAGGTTATGAGTTATGGTGGATTCATTACAATAATCTGTTTTTATATTTTTGTTTGCCCTATACTCAATATAAAAAATTGCTTGAATACTTAAAAAACTTTCAGATTGTG
>CAZRQY010000061.1:0-615 GCA_964602495.1 uncultured Candidatus Saccharibacteria bacterium | reverse complement strand
ATTTACTTTTATCAGCCGCCGTACAAAAGCTTATTTTCTTGTTATCTTCGGGCCCATAATTGTGAGGTTAAAATTTTTTCCGGATCAAAATTAAAGATTACATCTTTTTTGTCTACCGGTATTCTTTTTCAGATTCTATTTACCCTCTTAAGTCTCCCTCTTTTGATGATAAAAAAACGTCAACTCATGGTGTTCATCGGAGATAAATTTGCCAAAGGCCAAGATTATGATTTTAGAATGAAATTTATTTATAAAGAATTAAGACAAAAAAATATCTCCTTTGTTGAATTTATTAGAAGCTTAGAATCTTGGAAAACGGTATTACAACATGCTCTAGTAAGAAGGCGGCCAGTTATTTACTCCGAAGGGGTCGCTTTGATCGGCCGACTTTGCAGTTTTTTCTCCAGAAGTCGTTGGCAAATCAAACAAGATCTTAATCTTCGCCTCCCAACTTCAGGAGTTAACCCAGAAACAAGATTTAAATTTTGGACGGCTTCTTATTACCTCTTAAGTGCCAATAATGATATCTGGGCGATTCGGATTATGACGTGGATTATCCGAGTCATTGGTGTTAAGGTTGCTCTCTTTACTGCAATTAACGAACGTAATTTTTCA
>CAZRQY010000060.1:0-3780 GCA_964602495.1 uncultured Candidatus Saccharibacteria bacterium | reverse complement strand
TAATTTAATTAAGAGACAGTATCAAGTTGATTGTTGAAAAGCAATTTTCTGATTTGCCCGAGGCTTACCGAAATCGAATTCCCATTCCTAAAAATCTTTATCGGGCGGAACGGACACCATCTTGCCCGTCGGGAACCAAGGGTCGAACAGCAGTGTTTGAGTTCTTATCAATGGATAAAGAACTTGAACGTCTTATCCTAAAAAATCCAGGGGAAAATGAAATTTATAAATATGCCCGGAGTCGGGGCTACCTTTCCATGAAGGAAGATGCCATGATAAAATCATTTCAGGGGACTATTCCTTTTGAAGAAGTTAATAAATTGTAATATAATTAAGTTTATGGAAACAGATAAAAAATATTCAATTCTCATTGTTGATGACGATAAATTTCTCATCGATATGTACACAATTAAATTTGACGAAAAAAAATTTACGGTTGAAACAGCGGCTAGTGGTGCTGAAGCTTTACAAAAAATCGATAACGGTTTGGTCCCGGATATTTTCCTCGTCGATATTGTTATGCCGGTGATGGATGGCTTTGAATTGATCCAGCATATTATTCAACGCCAAAAGGAAAAGCGCAGTGCGATTATCGTTCTATCCAACCTTGGTCAAAAAGAGGATGTCGAAAAAGGTCTCGCTCTCGGTGCCGATGGTTATATTGTTAAAGCCAGTGCCACGCCAACGGAGGTGGTAGATAAAGTTATTGAAATAGTGTCACATAAAAATTGATGAGAGATTTTCGCCAAGAAATAGAAGATTTAGTTCTGATTGTCGCCAAAGAAGGTGCCTCGGATTTGCATTTGACAGTTGGTCGTCATCCGACCATTCGCGTTTCCAGTGACCTCATTCCGATTGTTAAAAAGCCGGTCCTTACCCCCGAAGATACTCTAGGCATTGCCATGGAGATCTTAAATGACGAGAACAAGAAAATTTTTCTCGAACAACGCGAAGTTGATTTTTCCTATAGCCCAACCAGCGATATTCGTTTTCGGGGCAATGCCTTTTTCCAACGTGGTCTAGTCGGAGTCGCTTTGCGATTTATTCCGATGAAAATTCGCACGATCAAAGAGCTTAATTTACCTGATCGCTTAACAGACTTTATCAATAAAAAGCAGGGCTTTTTCTTGGTCGTTGGACCAGTTGGTGTTGGCAAATCGACAACCTTAGCCTCTCTGATTGATAAAATTAATCACGAACGATCTGAACATATTATTACCATTGAGGATCCAGTGGAATATCTCTTTCGGAGCGATCGGTCCATTATTGACCAGCGTGAAGTTCGTTTTGATACTCGCAATTTCTATACTGCTCTGCGTTCAATGTTCCGCCAAGACGTTAATGTTGCCATGATTGGTGAAATGCGTAATCCCGAAACAATCAGTATGGCGGTGACGGCGGCCGAAACTGGTCACCTGGTTCTGTCTACACTCCACACTAATAGTGCGGCCCAAACGGTTGATCGTATCATTGATTCTTTTCCGGGTAATCAACAGCATCAAATTCGTCTTCAATTGGCCGGGTCGTTGATCGGTATTTTCTCTCAGCGTTTAATCCCGTGTATTTCTGGTGGCCTAATCCCGGCTTATGAGCTCTTGGTCAATAATGATGCGGTCTCTAACCTAATTCGCGAGGGTCGAACGGCAGAGATTGATGTCCTAATCGAAACTGGCACTCAAGAGGGGATGGTTGACCTTAATCGTTCTTTGGCGGAATTGGTCCGTGATGGTAAAATTACTGCTGACAGCGCCTTTCATTTTTCTTTAAATCCAGACGGCTTAACCAAACTTATATAAAATTATGTTATTTATTTACAAAACAGTTAACAAAAGTGGTGCCGAACAGGCCGGGAGTATTGAAGCGCCGAACGTTGATTTAGCCATCAGTTCACTTCAACGTCGTGGTTTAATTATCGTTTCAATCAAGCCGGAAGAAATCGCCAAAGGCTTTTTACCTTTCACAATTCCTTTCCTTCGCCCAGTCAAAGCCAAAGAGATCGTGATGTTGTCGCGTCAGATTGCCACGTTATTTGAAGCTAAAGTTTCGGTCCTATCCACTTTTCGCCTTTTAGCTAGCGAAGTGGATAATCCCTACTTACGCAACGCTTTATTGGAAGTGACAGATGATATTAAGGGTGGTATTCCCATTTCGGCGGCGATGGCCAAACATCCTAAAGTTTTCTCCAATTTTTATGTCAACATGGTTCGGGCCGGGGAGGAGTCGGGTAAATTATCTGAGGCGTTTACTTATTTGGCCGATTACATGGATCGCACCTACGCTCTTTCCTCGCGAGCGCAAAATGCCCTTATTTATCCAGCCTTTGTCATTGCCTCTTTTGTGGTAGTGATGATTCTGATGATTGTTTTTGTTATTCCTCGTTTATCGCAAATCCTCATTGAGACTGGACAAGAATTGCCCATTTATACCAAGATTGTGATCGGTTTCAGCGATTTTGTTTCTACTTTTGCCATTCCGATTGTCGTTTTAATTGGACTTTTGTCTGCCTATCTCTCACGCTATATTAACACGCCGAAAGGCAAAATTGCTTGGTCTCGTTTCAAAATCTCCATTCCTTATGTCGGCACTCTTTATCGTAAACTTTATCTGGCGCGCATCGCTGACAATATGAATACGATGCTGTCTTCCGGTATTTCGATGGTTCGAGCTTTGGATATCACCGGCGATGTCGTCGGCAATGAAGTTTACCGCCAAATTCTGGCGGAAGCGTCCGAGGCGATCAAAGCTGGCAGTTCTATTTCCGATATTTTTTCCCGTTACGAAGAAATTCCGGGCGTGATGGTACAAATGATTAAAGTCGGTGAGGAATCGGGCCGGTTGGGTTTTGTCCTTGGTAAATTATCCCAATTTTACGAAAGGGAAGTTAATAACGAGGTCGATACCTTAGTGGGATTAATTGAACCGGTTTTGATTGTTGTGCTCGGTGTCGGTGTTGGTGTTCTGTTAACTTCAGTCTTGGTCCCGATTTACGATATGGCTCAAGGGCTATAGGGGAAAACTATCCCTTGCCCTAATATTGTTGATGGGTTAAAGTATAGATAATAAATAAGTCGAAAAAATTATAAAAAATTATTAGTTTTAATAAATAATTATGAAAAAAGGTTTTACATTAATTGAACTTTTAGTCGTTATCGCCATCATCGGCATCTTGTCGGGGATTGTGTTGACAAGTTTAGGCTCAGCCCGAACGAAAGCAAAAGAATCAGCTACTATAGCTGCAATATCTGGTTTAAGATCTCAAATGGAAGTTGTATCTGCTGATGGTAATTATGGTGCTGCTGGCTCGGGAACAGTTACGTCTGCTGGTGTGGCGGTTGGTCTCACTGGAACTTGCAATGATACTCAGAGTCAAAATATACTAAAAAATGCCGCTTTGAATGCTGGAAATACTGTAACGTGTGTTGTTGGCTTAAGCGGACAAACATGGCTTGCTACAGTGGTGTTACCTAGTCAAACATCATCAGCTAATTATTGTGTCGATAGTTCTGGACATAGCGCAAAGCTAACGGACGTGCCTAACGCTGTTAGTATTTCTGGGGCTGTTAAATGTTTGCCATAAATTACAACCATTAGACAATACCAAGGTGACACCTTGACAAACAGAAGACCCTTATCAAATAAGGGTTTTTTGTTACCCAACAATACCAAGGTGACACCTTGGCAGTAGGGGTAATGGGGAAATAAGTGGATAAATGATTATGCTTAGAAAATAGTTTTGTGTTATGATAGAGGGTAATAAATCCAGGATGAATAAAAAGGCCA
>CAZRQY010000059.1:0-3861 GCA_964602495.1 uncultured Candidatus Saccharibacteria bacterium | reverse complement strand
ACCAACCGCTTCCCGACTGATCTTAAAACGAACCAATAAATCACGAGTGGCGCTGGGCACATCAAGAAGAGCCAAAAGTAGGTGTTCCGTGGAAACAAAATCCTCGTTCAGATTGCCAGTAACCTTGGCTGAAGTATCAAAAACCTTAACCAAATCAGGTGTTAAATAAATTTGGTAAGATGGACTCATTACATTACCACCGCCAAAAGCTTCGATGCTATCAAGGACGTGCTCCGTTAACGCCAAAGAGTCAATATCAAGTTTATCGAGAATTGAAACAACTAGACTTTCTTCCTGGATCAATAGAGCCGCCAACAAATGAAAAGGGTTGACTTGGTTTTGGCCACGTTCAATGGCTAATTCATGGGCTCGACGAATGGCCTCTCGGGCTTTAGTTGTAAAATTTTGAAATGGGGGCATGATTTATTTTTCAACTTAATCTCTACCATATAATGGCTATTTGATTTGGTCAATTAGAATTTTTAGGACTGAGGCTGCTAAAGCGTACCCTCGGGAAATACCAATACCCATTACCTTACCGTCCAAACTAACTACTGGGCCACCAATATTATCACCAATCACTGAACTAGTACGAATAAGATCAACATTTTGGTCCGGTGTGGTTGATGAGGTAGCGCTGATTACCCCCATAACTAGACCAATCATAATATCAGGGTTACCACTCTCGGAATAAGAAAGGGTAACACTGGTCTGACCATTCGAAGGAATTTTTTCTCCCAGAATCAAACCGGCGGCGGACATGGTGCTGGTAGCAGTAAATTTAATAAAAGCAATATTATTACCAAGATCCCGTGACAAAATTTCCGCGTCAGAAAAAACTGATCCTTTCACAAGTCCGAATTGATCATCAGGAAGATCACCGGAAAGATTTTTAAGGGCTGTCACCGCCAAGCCGTCACGAATAATAAAGCCGGTACCAAGATTTTCGGATCCGTCAGCGGTTTTTTTGACTAATTTAATGATCGCCGGCGCCACCGATTCAGTGGCTTTAATAATTTGTTCACCTTCACTTATGGTTGGCGCTTCTTTAACGATTTTCACAATGGTCGTGGTCGCACCCGGAACAACTCTTTCGATCACTCGATTGACCGTATTAACAATCCCCGCTTTAGGTGATTGATCAAGCAAAGTCACCGTCACCACAGCGGTAGTAATAGAACTAATTAAGATAATGAGTAGCAGTAATAACAAAAACTGACTGCGATCTAAATCTTTAATATCCATTATTTTTATTATAGCACTTTTAAAATTATCAAGCCAGTCCTCGGTATTTCTCAATTATGTCCTTGAGCGATTTTATAAATTGACGAAATTCGGTAGCCGAACTCTCGCGACCAAAACTAATCCGGACGTTATTATTAACCGGATCATGACTCGAACAAGCACTCCCAGAGGAAACCGCAAAACCTTTAGCATCAAGTTCAATGACTAATTGTTCACCTTCAAAATTCTTAACCGAAAAATTAATATTATTTGGTAAGCGATTTTCTTCTCCGCCATTGATCGTTAAATCAGCTATTTTTTTCAACTCAACAATCAGCTTGTCTCTTAATTTAATCAACCGAGCACTTTCCTTTTCCCTGTCTTTTTCACAAATCGCCAAGGCTTCGGCCAAGCCAACAATTCCCGAGACATTTAATGTCCCCGACCTCAAGCCACGCTCTTGCCCACCACCCATAATCGTCGGGGTCATTATCACCCCACGCCGAAGGTGGAGCACACCAATCCCTTTGGGACCATAAATTTTTGAGCCGTTAAACGACATCAAATCCACTCCCAATTTCTCCACGTTCAAATTTAAAAATCTGGGTGCTTGACAAGCGTCAGTATGAAAATAAGGTTGGCTAGCCCCGCCACCAGTGGAGTGAAGATTATTAGCTTTTTTAAAGTGTCTAATGATTTTAGCAATTTCTTTTATCGGTTGAAGGGCTCCGGTTTCATTATTAGCCATCATCACCGAGACAAGAAAAGTGTCTTTAGTTAGAGCGTCTTTCAGTTCTTTCAAATTAATCTGCCCGGCCTGATCAACCGTCAAATAGGTTACTTTAAATCCTCTTCTCTGTAATTGCTGGCACGGTGACAATACCGCCTTATGTTCTGTCGCCGTGGTAATGATGTGTTTTTTTGTTGTTAGTCCGGCCACCCCCAAAATTGCTAGATTGTCGCTCTCGGTTCCGCTACCAGTAAAAATAATTTCATCGGGATGAGTAAAAAGAATTCGGGCAATTTTCGCTCGCGCTTTTTCTACTGCCTTATTCGCTAAAACTCCTTCTTTATGAATGCTCGACGGATTGCCAAAATTAACCGTTAGATATGGCATCATAGCCTTTAATACCCTCTTAGCCACCGGTGTTCCCGCCGCTGTATCCCAATAGATTCGCTTCATTTTATCATCGTAACATAAAGCGCTTTTGCTTAAAAACAACAAGTCTAATATAATAAACTCATGATTGATTTGATCACGTTATTTATTATTACCGTTGGATTTATCGCTATTACTGTCTTCTTATTGGTTCGTATGTTGATTTTAGAAAAGCGTTTGACCCGTTTACTTTCCGGTCGACGAGCGAATAATTTTGAAGATGTGATCGACGAATTTGTTAAAACCGCCCGTCGACTTGATGAACGAACTAAAATGATTGCTCAAGAAATCGACAATATTAATGGCCGGTTAATTAAAGCGTTGCAAAAAATTAAGACCGTTCGCTTCAATCCTTTTCGCGATCAGGGAGGAAATCAAAGTTTTTCCACCTGTCTCATGGATGAAAACGGTGACGGAGTAGTAATTTCCAGCTTATATTCGCGCGACAAGGTTAGCGTTTACGCCAAACCATTAATTGAAGGTAAGAGTGAATATGAACTCTCGGAAGAGGAAAAAGAAGTGATTAACAAAGCCCTCAACTAGTAATTCGAAGCTTTTTCTGGTTTAATTAAGACTTATGACTAAAAACGCCGACAAAATCGGTTTAATTGAGCGTCCTCCTGTTATCGCGGTAATGGGGCACGTTGACCATGGTAAATCCAAACTTCTTGATTATCTTCGTCAGACCAATATTGTTGATGGAGAATCCGGTGGAATTACTCAACACACCAGTGCTTATGAAGTATTACATCATGGCCATAAAATTACTTTTCTTGATACGCCTGGCCATGCGGCTTTTACTACGATGCGCGAGCGATGTGCCCAAATTGCTGATATCGCAATCTTGATCGTCTCGGCCGAAGAAGGTGTTAAAGCCCAAACACTTGAGGCTCTACAATCAATTAAAGATCACCAGACCCCTTTTGTTGTCGCGATTAATAAAATTGATAAACCAGAGGCCGATACTGAAAAAGTTAAACAAGATTTGGCCGAAAATGACGTGTTCGTCGAGGGTTATGGTGGCAAAATTCCGGTCGCTTTAATTTCGGCCACGGAAGGAACTGGAATTAATGAATTACTTGATCTTCTTCTTCTGGTCGCCGAGGTAGAAGAGCTTAAGGGTGACCCCAAGGTTCTGGCCGAAGGCTTTGTGCTGGAGACACATCTTGACCCTAGAAGTGGCACGACCGCAACCTTCATCATTAAAAACGGCACTTTGCACGCCAATGACTTCATTGTTGTCGGTAAAGAAATAACCAAAATTAAGCGCCTGACCGATTTTCTTGATAATCAAACCAAAGAACTTACTTTCAGCGCGCCTGTTAAAATTTTTGGTTTTAGTAAATTGCCAACAGTCGGAGCTCCTTTTAAAGCCTTCCGTGATAAAAAATCAGCCGAGAGTTTTGCTGCCGACGCGCCCGTCGAAGAACCTTTCCGACGAATTTTAAATTATTCGACTGAAGCTGATGGGGTCGTCA
>CAZRQY010000058.1:0-4058 GCA_964602495.1 uncultured Candidatus Saccharibacteria bacterium | reverse complement strand
CAAGAGTTTCGTTACTCTCATCAAGCTCGACTCTGATATCATTTTTCTTTAATTCCGCCAAAACTCCTTGGGCGTAAGCCAGTTGCTTTTCGCTAATTGGTAGGATTTTTACTTGCACCGGTGCTAACCAAGTGGGAAAATTACCAGCGTAATGTTCAATTAGTAAAACTAGGAATCTTTCGTAGGAACCTAAAACTGCTCGATGAACCATTACGGGATTTGCTTCTTTTCCATTTTTATCAATGTAAGTTAAGTTAAATCTTTTAGGCGTGGCAAAATCTAATTGAACAGTGGGGATTTGAATTTCTTTTCCCAGGGTATCTTTAAACATGAAATCAAGCTTTGGTCCATACAGGGCAGCTTCACCCTCACATTTTTTAGCTTCCAAACCCATTTCATCAGAGACTTCTTGCAACATTTTTTCGCACAAATCCCAATCTTTTGTCTCACCAATATATTTTTCCGGATGAGAATAATCTCGAACAGAGAGCGAAACCCAATGATTGTCCCATAAGCCCAATGAAAGATAAAAGTCTTTTATAATATTTACCATATTTTTTATCTCATCTTTGACTTGATCAACAGTGCAGAAAGTATGACCATCTTCAACGGTGATGGCGTACGCCCGATTAAGCCCTCCTACTTCGCCGGTTTTTTCCGCCCGATATTGTTTATCTGATTCCATGTATCGGATCGGCAAGTCTTTGTAGGATCGGGCTCTTGAAGCGTAAATTTGGGTGTGGTGCGGACATTGAACCGGCTTTAAATTAAATTGATGATCTTTGGGTGAGGTGACTGAAAAGAGTTCGTCGGCAAATTTTTGAGCATGACCGGAAGTTTCAAAAAGGATTCTTTTAGCCAAATGAGGAGCTTTTACTTTCTGAAAACCATACTGCCGGCAGATTTTTTCGATATGTTTTTGTAATTCATCCAGAATAATTGTCCCCTTAGGCGTATACATAGGCAATCCTGGGCCAACTAAATCTGAAAAACAAAACAAATCCAATTCCTTACCTAATTTTCGATGATCTCTAGCTTCGGCTTTAGCCACTATCTCTAGATAATCATCCAAGTCTTTTTTATTGGCGAAAGCGACACCATAAATACGAGTAAGCATTTTATTTTTTTCATCACCTCTCCAGTAAGCACCAGCCACGCTGGTTAGGCGAAAAGCGTCACGGGCAATCTCGTTGGTGCCAGCGACATGAGGTCCAACACAAAGATCAACCAGATCATTCGAGCGATAGATCGAAATTTTTCCCCCCGATTTTTCTAATTCATCAATTAATTCAAGTTTGTAGGGCTCATTAGCAAAAATCTCTCGCGCTTGATCAGCGCTAATTTCTTCGCGAATAAAAGCAATATTTTGGCTGACCAACGAACGGATATCTTTTTCTAATTCCAATAACTCATTCTCGGCTGGCACCGTGGCGCCAAAATCAAAATCATAATAAAAACCGTTTTCGATTGTTGGGCCAATACCCAGTTTAACCTTAGGATATTTGGTTTTTACTACGATAGCCAATAAATGAGCCAGTGAATGTCTTATCTTCTCAATATTTTCCATAATTTTATTTTTTGTTATTTTTAATCTCTTTTTGCCCGCTCCATTTGACCATTTTTCTTTGTGCCCGTTTATAAGTAAATCCCTTAGGGTAACGTAAGGCGAGTTTTTTTTGATTTTCGTCTAAAACATCTTCTAATTGCCAACCGAAGAAATTACAAACCATTGCGGTGTACCACATCATATCACCAATATTTTCCCTGATGCCATCTTTAACATCCTTATTTTTGTGGGCGTAATATTTTTTGATACAACTAGCAATATCGCCGGCTTCGCCAGAAACGCCTAAACCCCAAGTAGCGATCTCCAAATCCTTACTGCGATATTTTACTGCCGTGTCCTTGCAAATTTTCTGATATTTTTTTAAGTTCATAAGTATAGCTTTTAATTTTTAAATAAAAAACCCGACCTGGCAGTAACGCAAAAATTTTACGTTATTGCCAGGACGGGGTTTCCCTCGCGGTTCCACCTAGCTTTTCTCGGTCTTCTCGAGAACACTCATTCGGACTTAGGGACTGATTCATTTGTGGTCGGTAGCCACCCAATCTCTAAGGTAATTTAATATTAGGTCTTATTGTATAAATTGTCAATCATAGTTCTTTCATTCCCTCGATAATTATCGATGGCTCGCCATTGCGGTGAGAGATTTTCCCGCGGAGAGCCACAATTTTGTCAGGAACAATTAAGTTTCGGTATTTTTCGTAAACATCAGCAAAAGCCACCGCCTCGATATTATCGGTAAAATCAAAGATCTTAATAAACGCCATTTGTTTGTTATTTTTGGTGATAATTTCTCTTACCGTATCAATGACCCCACCGGCAATAATGGGTGTTCCTTCAATTTGCTCACGCTGATAGCTAATCGTATTTTCCTTTTTATTAAATTTATCACGATAAGGTTCCAGCGGATGACCAGAAACATAAAGACCAAGGAGGTCTTTTTCCCAGGCCAATTTAATTTTAGGATCAATTGGTTCAACCTCTTTTAATCTTAAGAGAGAGGGAATTGTTGTTTCTGGCGATGAGCCAAAAAGTGAAATCTGATTAGCGTTACTGTTTAGTTCTTGTCGATTATAAGCGAGCGCTTCGTCAACATTTCCGAGAATTTGTCCACGTTCAAGACCAAAACTGTCAAAAGCGCCAGTCTGGGCCAAGGCTTCGAGTGATTTCTTATTCATATTCTTATGTTTTACCCGAGTAAGAAAATCGGTAAAGTCTTTATATAAACCACCTTGTTTTCTTTCCTCAACAATGAAATTAGCGATTTCTGCTCCCAGATTTTTAATTGTTACTAAACCAAACCTGATTTTATCAACGCTATCAGTATTTTTCTTGGATAGCAGTTCAGCCGCTTCAGTCAGGCCGGCCGTGCCAAGGCCTTTAATTATAGTAAAGTCTTCAAAACTTTCATTGATATCTGGAGGCAAAACTGACAAGCCCATTCGTCGGCATTCGGTAATTACCTCAGCAATTTTTTCGGTATCGCCGGCTTCGGCTGATAAAACGGCGGTCATGTACTCGGATGGATAATTAGCTTTCAGATAACTGGTTTGATAAGCCACTCGACCATAACTAGCCGCATGGGCTTTATTGAAACCATAGGCAGCGAAAGGCTCAATCAAGAGCCAAAGTTCCTGAGCTTTTTTTTCTGATAGGCCATTCTTGATAAGACCTTCCAATAATTTATTCTTTTGAGCCGCCATCTCTTTGAGGATTTTTTTACCCATCGCTTTACGTAATTTGTCAGCCTCGGTCCAGGTGTAGCCAGCCAACTTAATAGCCGTAAGCATGACATCGTCTTGGTAAACCAGTACGCCAAAAGAATGGTGAAGAATCGGCTCAAGACGTGGATCAAGATATTTAATTAAACATGGATTGTGTTTGCGTTTAACGTACTCGGGAATCATTTCCATTGGACCGGGACGATATAACGCGACCATGGCGTTAATATCAAAAATTGTCGTCGGCCTAAGTTCTTTGAGCCAGCGTGTCATGCCGCTACCATTTAGTTGAAAAAGACCAATCGTCTCGCCCCTGGCTAACATCTTGAAAGTTTTAGAATCATCAAGTGGAATATTATTAATATCAATTTTGATACCGTGAACTTTTTTGATAATTTTAATTGCACTCTCGAGAATAGAAAGATTGCGAATACCAAGAAAATCGTATTTTAATAAGCCGACATCTTCCACGGCGTGCATTTCATATTGAGTGATGGTTTTACCACCTTTGGGATCAAATTGAATCGGACTAAAGTCAATAATGTCAGTTGGCGAAATGACCACCCCAGCAGCGTGAACCGAGATATGTCGAGCGCAACCCTCAATCTTTTTTGCTAGGTCTATTACTTTTTTCGCGTCGGCGTTATTTTTGTACATTTCAGTTAATTCAGGGGCCATATCCATCGCGCGGGTGATTGACATCGGGAAACCTTGCGACCCCATCGGGATCAATTTGGCCATTTGGTCACCTAGGGCGTAAGGCAAACCGAGAG
>CAZRQY010000057.1:0-4076 GCA_964602495.1 uncultured Candidatus Saccharibacteria bacterium | reverse complement strand
CAACTTAAGAGACGAATTACCGACAGTCTGCAATAAGAGAATTGGTGTGGGTGCCCACCCGGATTTGAACCGGGATTAATTCCTCCACAGGGAACGGTGTTAACCATTACACTATGGGCACCATGTATTTTTACTTATTATACACTGGCTTCTGCTCCTTTATCCCCGACTGATGGTTGACCAGACGAGCTAAGGCATATAATAAACTAGACAAGCGATTCAAGTACGCCAGCGTACTTGAAGAAAGTTTAGCATCTTTTGATTCAGAGACAAAAACGATTTGTCGTTCGGCTCGTCGCACCATAGTCCTGGCCACATCAAGCATCACGGAAAGTTCGATTCCGCCAGAAATAATAAAATTTTTAATCGGCGGTAATTTCTTCTCAATAATCTTAATCAAGGTCTCAGTCTTAGTGATAGCTAATTTGGGTAATTTTTTGGGCGCGCCAGCCAATCCAGCCTGAATCACAAAGAGATTATTTTGCGTGGTTTCCAAAATTGCTATCAAGGTTTGCTGGTTAACAACAAAGTCGTTAGCCTCAACTTTAGTTTTGATCCAACCCAAAAAAGAATTAACTTCATCAAGCGAGCCTAAGGCTTCAGCCACCCGAGAACTTTTACAGGCGTTGATCACAATGATAAAGCCCCGTTTTCCCCTTATCTCCTTTGCCAGTATAAAGTACCATGTTGTTTTTTATCATACCACGAAAAAAGAGGGGGATGAAAACACAACGGCACGTTACCCGAATTTGGGTAACGTGCCGGCTTAAGAAGGAATCCTTACTGCGACCAGGGTCGTGGCCCTTTCTTCGTAGCAAGTTCGGTCCTCAAGGTCCTTGGCTCGAGCTTTGACGATGGCGATCTCCTCGAGTTCCCGATAACCAACGGGAATGACCCGTTTAACGATTGACATCCCAGTCAATCGTCCTTGGCCATTTTTTCGAAAACCAACCACCTCCTCCCCTAGCAGAATTGGACCTAGTTCCTTGTCCTTTGCCAAGGCCCATTCCTTCAAATCCTCGGCCGAGATCGAAACAGTGGTCACCCCAATATCATCGCCATGTTCTCCCCTGAAACGGACTTCGTACCAAAGGCATCTGCTCATGTTCATAAAGACCCTCCTTTCTCTCTGTCTAAGATTATATCATAACAAGTCCCAATAAGTCAAGTGGTCAAATCCTAAGTTTTGATTTATTATTTACTTAATCGCGCGGGTGGCGAAATCGGTAGACGCGCTACCTTGAGGTGGTAGAGCCAGCAATGGTGTGGAGGTTCGAATCCTCTCCCGCGCACCAGAGTTTTTTATTCTTTAATTTCTTCTGTTTCAGTCGGAGTAACAGCTTCTTCTTCGATATTTTCTTCCACTGGTGACTCAATGGCTATGCCAGTGGTAACTTGTTTCACTAATTCATCCTTCTCACGCCGACCGGTCACAACCTTGCGCATTCGTCGACGAATTTCCCGAGCGGCTTTGTCTCGAATATAATATAGTTTTGAGCGACGAACTTTAGCCTCGCGAAGGACCTCAATTTTATCAATCATTGGCGAATAAAGCGGAAAAATCTTTTCCATTCCTACCCCTGAAGCAACACGGCGCACGGTAAAGGTCGCTCCAGCCTCGTGGCCATGCTTGCAAGCGATAACTAGACCTTCGTAGGCTTGACGACGAAATTTACCATTTTTGTCAGGTACCTTCAGCCAAACCCGCACAGTAAAACCCGGCTTGATGCCTAATTTTTGGCGCTCAATTAAGTCAACTGGAGAAATTTTGAATTCTGAAATTGTCATCATAACGCGAGGCAGTTTAACATGGTATTTTAAGTTTTTCAAGCGCCTTGACGAAATCAGCTGGTAACGGCGCCTCAAAAATCCTAAGCTCTCCTTTTTCTTTGGTGCTAATCGCGGGAATTTTAATAGTTAATTTATAAGCATGCAAAGCTTGTCGATTTATTATTTCGCGATCGTTATCTTTGGGATTATAGAGGCTATCACCAACAACTGGATGACCATGAGCTTTAAAATGAGCTCTCAATTGATGAGTCCGACCAGTTTGAGGTTCGGCTTCAATATAAGCATAGTTATCACCGAGATTGGAAATTAAGCGAAAAATAGTGGTCGCTTCGCGTAATGGTCCAGCCGCTTTAGCACTGGCCACTCGTCGACGTGGATCATTTTTACTCCGGCCAATTGGTTGATCAATTATTCTTTCTTCGCCCGGTTTCATTTTTAAAGCCCCTGATAAAATTGCTCGATAAACTTTTTTCGTCTTTCGATTTTGAAATTGATCTTTTAAAAATTCAAAAGTCTCTTGATTCTTGGCGATAATCATGACCCCACTAGTATCCTTATCTAAGCGGTGAACTAATTTAATTTCGGGATAATTTTTACTTAAGCGATCAATTAAAGTGTCGGCTGGTTCGCCCCGATCATCCTTATGCACCACTAATCCCGCTGGCTTATTGATCACCAACACATTCTGGTCTTCATAAATAATTTGCAGATCAGACATGGTGGGCGATGGAGGGCTCGAACCCCCGACCTCCTCGGTGTAAACGAGGCGCTCTAACCAACTGAGCTAACCGCCCATGCGCCCTCGGTAGGAATCGGACCTACATCAGCGGCTTAGAAGTCCGCGGTTCTATCCATTGAACTACGAGGGCATACAAATATAAACACATTTAACGGTTTGGGTCAACGAGATCGGGATTAGCGGTCGGAACGTTGATTGATTCGACTGATCTTATTTTTATTTGTTCCAAAACTCGATTAATCATCTTGGCATCAATTGTCTCATTTTTTTGCCCATCATTATTGTTAGGAGAAGAGAAATCATAACCTTGGTTAAGACCTAGTCCCCAAATAGCACTAACGATCAAGATAATAATCACTCCCGCAAAAAAGATAATTATTGTCGCTTGCCAGAAAAAAACTAGACTTTGGAGCGAATTTTTTAATTTTGTTAAATTAATCTTCATCATAAATTATCGACAATAATAACAAAATCGCCTCGCCAAGAACCTTTATCCGCCACTCGCAAATCTAATCGTTCGAGTCGAAGAGCATAGGGAAATCTTTCAAGTTGCTCAAGAAATTGACCGATTGCAACAAAATTACCCTGAATGGAAAAATTTAACCTCAAATTGTCTTTGGCTTCAGCTTGGTTAATCTTAAGAACAGTTTTAGTAGTTTTAACAGTGCCCTCCAATCGCTCAAGAAATTCAATTGTGGTACTGGCCGAAAGAAAATACTCATCCAAAATCGACATTTGCGGTTTTAATTTGGTCCAGGCACTAGTTAATAATTCTTCTTCTGATGATCGGACTAAAGAAGATTGAGCGAAGCTGGTGGTTAGATTGATTTTTTCTTCTTTAATTTGCCAGACCAATAATCCGACCCCGAACAGCAACAGAACGTCGAGACCTAAGATTAAGTAAAAAATTTTTCGTGGAGAATTGATCATTTTTCTAAATTAATAACAAATTGTCCACCTTGGTCACTAATCAAATTCTCAACTGGCAAATCGACCCCAGAGAAAAACTGTTCCTGGCGCAAAAGATTAACGTAATTGACTAAATTATTGCGATTATTAGCCAATCCTACTAGTGATAATTTTGTTATTTTACCGACTTCTCCCCGCTCAACGACAAGACTAGAAATCTTAAGACCGGCCGGCTTGAGTGCAATGGTTTTCGCTAACATGGTTGAAATAAGTGGTTCCGTCCAATAATTATTTACGATTTTTATTTCGGCTTCAATTTTTTTGTTATTTAATTCTTGGCCATTAGTCGAAGAAAAGCCACTTAGCCCATTTTTTCTGATGACCAAACTCCCCCACCAGGCGCTAAGAACGATTAAGCTAATACTTAGTAATAAACCTAGCGCGAAACTGGCCACTACTAATTTACGATTAAAAAGGTCTTTTTGAATACTTTGCTTTATTTTGTTGGGTAGAAGATTTGCCATAATAATTAATTAGGATCAGCAAAATTACGCAAGGCTAAACCGATGGCCGTAGAAAAACGCAAGGCTTCATTGAACTTTAATGATGAGACAACTTGACCAGCGGGAAAAACTTT
>CAZRQY010000056.1:0-4079 GCA_964602495.1 uncultured Candidatus Saccharibacteria bacterium | reverse complement strand
ACTTGCCCGATTGCGCCAGATAATGTGTCGCATATAGTTTGAATAGTAGCAAATTTAGGGTCCAGATTCAACCAACTTTTCCCCGATCGTCCCAATGTCGCCGGCACCCATTGTAATAATTAAATCACTGGTTTGGCTGTCTTGTTTAAGTTTTATTACCAGCTGATCAAGACTGGCCAAAGAAAAAGTCTGTGAATTTTTTTGTTTAATTAAATCAGCTAGAATTTCAGAACTAATGGTTGAATCGGCTGGTTCGCGGGCCGCATAAATCGGGACTAAAATAATCTCATCAGCCTTAGCTAAGGCGCAAACAAAATCATCTTTTAATAATTTCGTCCGACTATAGAGATGGGGTTGAAAAGCAATAATCAATCTACCAACTAAGTTTTTCTTTTTCATGAAATCACGGGCCGCTTGAATAGTGGCCTCAACTTCTGTTGGGTGATGAGCATAATCGTCATAAACTAAAGCACCCAAGCTCGTCTGGCCCTTATATTCAAATCGTCGCCAAGTGCCGTTAAACTTGTTCAACGCCCTGA
Organism: uncultured Candidatus Saccharibacteria bacterium; assembly: GCA_964602495.1. Lineage (GTDB taxonomy): Bacteria > Patescibacteriota > Minisyncoccia > Phycocordibacterales > XYD1-FULL-46-19 > CAIPHT01. The sequence continues at coordinate 3,540 of CAZRQY010000056.1, read as the reverse complement.
TCGAAGTCGAAGGGTTAATCCCAAGCACATTCCCCACAGCCAAAGCACATTGAGCATTTTTAATATTATGTTCGCCTGGTACTTGTAAACCTAACTCTTGTTCACCATCTTTTGATTTTATTTTTTCCCCGGTCGGCGCATCATAATTAATTATTTGCGCGCCGACATTTTTAGCTACTTCAATTATTGGCGCTAAAAGCGGATCATCAGTATTGCAAACCAAATAGCCATCATTAGGCAATCGCCTGGTAAATTCAGTAAAAGCGCTTTGAATATCCGCTAGATCCTTATAATAATCAAGGTGATCATTATCAATATTAGTAATGACGGCAATTTTAGGATGAATATTTAAAAACGACCGACGATATTCGCAGGCTTCAACAACTAGATAATTACTCTGACCAGCAATAAAGTTCGTTCCACTTTTTAGGAGGCTACCCACAATCACCGTTGGATCTAAACCCGCTTCAGTCATCATCTGGGCAATCATCGCTGTGGTCGTCGTTTTGCCGTGCGTCCCGGCGACCGCAATCGTGTACTTATCGGCCGAAATTACTCCTAGCATTTCGGGGTAAGTCAGGCATTTAATTCCTAACCCTCTCACTTTCTTTAATTCTGGATTATCATCAGGAATAGCAATGGTGTAAATCACTAAATTAATATCAGACGTGATATTCTCGGCTTTTTGGTCATAAAAAATTTTAACGCCTAATTTTTCAAGTTCCTCAGTCACAAGCGACGAAGCCCGATCTGAACCGGTTACAATCATTTCTCCAGGCAACTTGTCCTGAGCCTGTCGAAGGAGCATCCGTGCAATCGCCGACATCCCAATCCCCCCAATGCCAATAAAGTGAACTTTTCTTGCCCCGAGTAGGACCGAGGGATTAATATCGTTTAAATCCATTATTTGACTTTTTTAACTAAATCTACAAACTGATCACCTCTATCAAATTCATTTTTGAAAACACCAAAACTGGCCGCGCCCGGTGAGAGCAAGACAATGTCCCCTTTTTGGGTAAACGAATTAGCCCAAGCAAAAGCTGACTTCATATTATCAAAAGTTTTTATTGGCAGTTTTGTTTTTTCTGTTTGTACGGACAGGTCTAGAGCCTTAATTATTTTATCAGTGGCCGTGCCTTGAAATAAAGCAAGGGCTTTAACTGATTTTTTAACAATCGGCGCGTATTTTTTATAATTTAACTCTTTATCTTTCCCGCCACCAATCAAAATAATGTCTCCAAGGACAGTCCTTGGAGACTTTGAAGACAGTTTTCGGGAATTGTCCAGAGCCACCAAAGCGGCAATTACCCCATCCGGTGTTGTCGCCGTGGTGTCATTATAATATTTAACACCCTTAATTTCGCGCAAAAATTCTAATCGCCCCGGTACACCAACATAACTCTCTACTGTTTTCTTAATTATCTTTTCTGGCACGTCGAGAATTCTTGCAACGGTTACCGCATAGGCAATATTAAGCATATTATGCTCGCCAAGTAATTTAACCTTCCAACTCTTAGGAATAACACCTGCCTCTGGTACAATCGCTTTACTAGAAAACTGCTTAAATTTTTTCTGAATTAATTTAAGAACATCTTGACCACAAACAAATTCATCATCTTCTTTTTGATTAAGAAAAATATTCGCCTTATCAGTAAAGTAAAAATCCATCGGATTCTTACAGGTAGTGATCATAGCTGAACGATAGTAATTTTGATGATCTACCATTAAGTTAGTAAAAACTGAAATATTCGGACTGATTTGGGCATCACCAAAGCCTTGTAATTGCCAGGAGTCTAATTCCATTACGACAATATCCCCAGCGTTTATTTTCTTGAGCAGAGGTAAAGTCGCTAAGCCCCTGACATTCCCACCCAAATAAACATTATTACAACACACTTTCTCTTTTCCATAGGACAGTCCTATGTATTTCTTAGTTTTGGTAAGAATGTCATGGATTAAATGAGTGGTGGTTGACTTGCCTTTGGTACCGGTCACGCCGATAATCTTAACCCTTCGACTCCGCTCAGGGCAAGCCTCTTCAACCAATTCGGCAAACCAGGAGGCATCCATTTTGATTGGAATATTGTTTTTTTGCGCTTCAGTGATAAAGAGTGAATCAAGAGGCACGCCAGCTGCTTTTAAAATAAAATCTGGTGACCATCCGCCTTGGGCGGAAAAATCTTCGAGCCGGTGTTCACCGAGAACAAATTTTATTTTTTTATATAATTTTTCGCCAAGTTCTTTTTTTATTTTTTTAAGTGATTCAGCTAATTCGGTCTTAGTTTTAAGATCAGTTACCAACAAATCCGCGCCATTTTGTGCCAAAAAAATCACATCGCCAATCCCCCGACCCAGCAAACCTAGACCATGAATGGTAATCTTCTTTCCCTTAAAGAAGTCTTTATAATTTAAAGGGGTAATCATTTTAGTGCGCATGGTAGGACTCGAACCTACGACCTCGTCATTATCAGTGACGCGCTCTAACCAGCTGAGCTACACGCGCAAATTTTTAACGAGCGGAGCGACTATAAAAATTTAACGCCCTACCGTAGCCTTGGCGAAGGTGGGCAGAATTTTGCTCACTTTAGCAAAGGCGGACAAATTAAACTGTACCAAAAAAATCCCCCATTTTCAACCTAAGTAAAAACGCCCGGCTGGATAAACCAACTCGGGCGCCCCTCAGGAGAGAGTCGCCAGCTTTTCAGCCGACGTGGCTAATATTTGTCGTCCCCGTCCATGGCTTTCGGACGAACCCACACGGTTTCATACCTTTTCTCTTCGAACCCTTGCTCAAAGAAGTACGAGGCTGGGTGACTTATCCCATCGGGAGTTACCACCGCAATCACCTCATGAGTAATGGCGTCCTTCTGCACAACTGGGAGGGGGCAGAGACACAACCACAAACAACACACGGACAACGCTACTAAGACAAAGAGTTTGATGAGATCGACTTTGTCTTCGTTATCCTCTAGGCCTGAAATGTGCGACATGGTTTTACCCTTCCTTTTTTCTTTTTCTAAGAACCAATTCAATATCTACCCTTCAGTATAGCATATACAGATTGTTTGTCAAGCATCCTTCGACAAACTTAGGATAAACCCAAAAAACCCTTATAAATAAGGGTTTTTTGGCCAGTGCAAACATTCTTTCTTCTATCCCATTCTGCTTGGTTAATGAGACAAGCTCTCAGATTCATTGTTCTTTGAATTCCTTCGAAAAGAATTCAATTGGTGAATTTTAGAATCATCACCATCCTGTTAAAGCTTCTCGATGCAAGCATCTTAAAACTATTAACAGATCGCCATTTTCCCTCAAACCGCTTGTGACGGTTTGGAGACGAAATTTGAAATAAATCCACGACCAGCTTCCGCTAGCCGTGCCTTGTTACGACTTAACCCTTGTCACCGAACTTGCCTTAGATCCGCATTCAAGCGAAGCGTTGGGCACTCCCGGCTCCCCTGGCTTGACGGGCAGTGAGTACAAGGCTCGAGAACGTATTCACCGCAGTATAGCTGACCTGCGATTACTAGCGATTCCAAC
>CAZRQY010000055.1:2210-4088 GCA_964602495.1 uncultured Candidatus Saccharibacteria bacterium | reverse complement strand
TTTGTCAGTGCGAGTGACCGACGTCGTCTCAAGGTCGGAGAGGGAAGTTTGATGCTTAGTGCACCAATTGACAATACGTTTACCGCGATAAATTAAATCATCCTCAGACATTTTTTTGAAAGTCGCATAAACGGTTTTAATGATGTCGGCATCAAGCGTGAATTTTTCACGCGACCAATCACAAGAGGCGCCTAAAGCGCGCAGGTCATTTTCCGTCGCACTCTTATTAGCCAAGGTAAATTTCATAATCTCGTCGTATAATTCTTCGCGCGAAAAATCAAAACGTGACTTCCCTTCTTTTTCCAGTTTTTTCTCAAAGACTACCTGAGTTTCAAAACCAGCATGATCAGTACCGGGTAACCACAAAGTCTTGTAACCGCGCAGGCGCTTATAGCGAGTCATTATGTCTTCAAGGGTCACAAACAAAGCATGGCCGACGTGAAGACGACCATTAGCATTCGGCGGAGGCATAATAATCGTAAAAGGCTCGCCATCGCCCTCAGGGGCAAAGTGTCCGCTATGTTCCCATAAATCGTAGATTTGCTTCTCGGTTTCGGCTGGATTATAGGGCTTCAGAAACTTAGAATTTTCATCCAACATTTTTTAATCATAGCAAAAACCCTATAATTGGCAAAGGGAAATTTGGAAGAGTTATTTTAAATTTAAGTTTCCGTCGGCTTTGAAAGTGTGAGAAATTTTTTGTTTACCAGCCAAGAAACGCCAGCCGGCAGCGAGGGCGATCATGGTCGCATTATCGGTCGAATAGGTTAATTCAGGGATGAGTAAATTTAGGTTGTTAGTGTTAGCGGTTAGCTTTAAGGTTTCGCGTAAGGCCGTATTAGCGATAACGCCACCACCGGCAATAATCGTTTTGGCTTTAAATTTTTGGCAGGCTAATAAAGTTTTGGCCACTAACACTTCAATCGCTGCTTTTTGAAATTCATCAGCAATCTCGGCCTTAACTTTTTCAGTAAAGGTACCTTCTTTTTTTAAGTTTTGCACTAAATAGAGTACAGCTGTTTTTAGGCCAGAAAAAGAAAAATCAAAATCACTGGAGTGGAGCATTGGTCTGGGTAACTTAATTACCACTGAGGACGGTCCTCGGGTCGGGATCTTAAGAGCCAGTTTTGAAATTTCCGGTCCACCCGGATAAGGGAGGTCCAGAATTCTCGCCACTTTATCAAAGGCTTCACCCGCCGCATCATCGCGAGTACGACCGACAATTTTATATTTCAGCCAATCTTTCGATAAAACTAATTCAGTATGTCCACCACTGACTATTAACGAAATAACAGGAAAAGAAATTTTCTGGGGAGTGGCGAGCGAAGCCAGGATATGTCCTTCCAGGTGATTAATCGGATAAAGTGGTTTATTCCAAACTAAAGCTAAAGCTTTGCTAAAATTAATTCCCACCCAGAGGGCTGGTTCCAGTCCTGGCCCCTTAGTCACGGCGATGGCGTCAATTTTGGGAATTTTTAAAGTGGAAATTATTTTTAAAAACTGTTCTTTTAATTCTGGCTCGCGCTCTAGAATTTTACTTGTCCGCTTAAGTTTTGCTTCGGTAAAATTTTGGCGAGTCTTTTTATTATCAGAAAATAAACCAGCTTCTTTTAGAGATTTAACCAGTATCGGTACGAGATTTTTACCATGTTCTCGTTTAGCCAAAGACGGGACGACCCCACCCCATTTTTGGTGAATTTTGATTTGCGATGAGACATTGTGAGACAAGACTTTAAAAACAGGCCTGGTCAGAGAGCCCTTAACTTCTACAATACTTATCGCTGTATCGTCACAACTGGTTTCAATAGCAAGAATACGCATGAGAGAAATATAACAAATAGTTGCTCAAAATGTAAATTTTTGGTAAATTTTAGGGGG
>CAZRQY010000055.1:0-2200 GCA_964602495.1 uncultured Candidatus Saccharibacteria bacterium | reverse complement strand
ATAAGTATTCAGGGCGGTTAGCTCAGTTGGTAGAGCGCCACATTGACGTTGTGGATGTCACAGGTTCGAATCCTGTATCGCCCACCAGAATTTGACTTTCGGGACTAATTTTAGTATGTCATGGACTGGGTAGATAGCTTTTTTCTAAAGGAGTAATAATTATTGAAATAATATTGTGCAAGTAACACAACAAGTTTCGTGGTATACAAAAACAGTTCCCAATATTCTTGATGCGTTTCGTTCCCGTGAGCATGGCCTAACAAAAGAAGAAGCGGACGAGCGTTTTCAAAAATACGGACTCAATAAACTTCCTGAAGGGAAGGTGGACAACCTCGCTATTATTTTTTTGAGGCAGTTTCAAAGTCCGCTGATCTATATTCTCTTTGTGGCGGCGGGTATTGTCTTCGCGATGGGAGAAGTTGTAGACGCTTCAATTATTTTTGCGCTGCTCCTTTTTAATGCGATCGTGGGGACAATTCAAGAAGGTAAGGCCCAGAACACTCTTCTCGCTTTAAAAAAGTTTGCCGAAACTTCAGCAACTATATTGCGAGATGGGAAGGAGCTCATAATCTCAGATACCGAAGTAATGCCCGGGGATATCGTTGTCTTACAAGAAGGGGAAAAGGTGCCGGCTGATGCTCGAATTATTTTCTCCAATACTTTGAAGATTGATGAAGCGAGTCTCACCGGAGAATCAGAGCCAATAACAAAAACCAACACAGTATTACCGGCCGATAATCTGCCGGTAGCAGATCAGAAAAATATGGTATTTAAGGGTACGTATGTTTTAAGTGGAAGTGGTACTGCCGTTGTTGTTGCCACGGGATTCGCAACTGAAATTGGTAAGATTGCTCAAAAAATTGCTGTGGTTGATACTGAAATTCCCTTGAAAACTAATATACGCTACCTCTCACGGCTTATTATCGTTACCGTATTCATTATTAACGCTTTATTTGTTATTGCCGGTGTTCTTTCTGGTAATACAATAAAAGAGATGTTTACCATTGCGGTTGCGCTTTCGGTCTCTATAATTCCAGAGGGTTTGCCGATTGTGATGACTCTTGTTTTGGCAACTGGCGTTTGGAGAATGTCGAAGCACAACGTGCTCGTTAAAAGATTGCAGGCAGTGGAAGCCCTTGGGCAAACAAAAGTTATTGCAGTAGACAAAACCGGAACACTCACCAGAAACGAAATGGTTATTCAACGGGTGTATGTGGATGGAAAAGTTTTTGAAATCACTGGTAGTGGGTATGAACCAAAAGGGGACGTGTATCTTGAAGGAAAAATTATTGACCCACTCAATTATCCAGAAATTATTTTAAGCGGAAGAATCGCGGCATTTTGCGCCAATGCGAGACTTTCTTTTTCAGAAGAAACCAAATTATGGAAGATTGCTGGCGATCCAACTGAGGCGGCCATGTTGGTGGTTTCCAAAAAGATCGGATTTCATCACAGTACTTTAGAACAAGAAACACCGAAGGTTTTTGAATTGCCGTTTGACTATCAAAAAAAATATCATGCCACAATTCGATCGGTTAATGAGAAAAATTTCCTTACGGTTGTCGGTGCGCCGGAAAAAGTGCTTAAGCTATGTAAAAATATCTGGTATAAAAATGGAACCGAGAATTTAAACAAAGAAAAGAAAAAAGAGTTACAATCAATTTTCCATGATTTTGCGCGAAGTGGTTTTCGGGTAGTTGCCTATGCCATCAATCAAGATGCTGGGCGGAGCGTTGATGGAAATCTGTCTGCCGGCAAGGCAGGCGCAATACCGCCGCTTGCTTTTGTTGGTTTTTTTGGTATGAATGACGCGCTTCGTCCGGAAGTTAAAGAAGCGGTGCAACGAGTAAGGGCGGCGGATATGCGCTTAGTGATGATCACGGGCGATCACCGTCTCACGGCGCAAACAATTGCGAAGGAGGCGGATATTTGGCGTGAAGGCGATAGTGTGCTTACGGGAGAAGAAATTGAGGTGCTGTCCGACGAGGAGTTGACGAAAAAACTCGTTCGCACCAGCGTCTTCGCGCGGGTCACCCCCGAACACAAGCTTCGCATTATTCAGGCCTATCGTAAACGAGGCGAGATTGTAGCAATGACTGGTGATGGCGTGAATTACGCGCCATCACTTGTAGCGGCTGATCTTGGTGTCGCGATGGGTAAAATTGGAACGGAGGTGGCAAAGGAGGCTTCGGATTTAGTG
>CAZRQY010000054.1:0-4117 GCA_964602495.1 uncultured Candidatus Saccharibacteria bacterium | reverse complement strand
GTGTGGCTTTGAACGATCAAATTTATCTGCCATGTTGTTTACTTGTCCCGCTTTTGGCGGGAAATTTAACGATTAATAATAATTTAGCGAATTAAAAGACTGTCTGCCTGCTGATCGGCAGGTACAACAATTCAAGTCTTATATTAACAAATCCTGAAGATAAGTCAATTATTTTCTTGCTTCAATAATCTCCTGGGCAACGTTAGTTGGGATAATTGCATAATTAGCAAACTCCATCGTGTAATTACCACGACCTTCGGTCATTGAACGAAGAAAAGTAACATAACCAAACATTTCCGCCAATGGTACCTTGGCCTTAATGACCTTAAGCTCTCCCCTTTCTTCCATTGATTCAATTTGACCCCGTTTACTGGAAATGTGACCAGTGACATCACCCATAAATTTCTCAGGGACAATAACTTCCACTTCCATGATTGGCTCAAGGAGAACTGGTTTGGCACGTTTCGTGGCATCTTGTAAGGCCATTGAGCCGGCCATTTTGAAAGCCATCTCGGATGAATCAACCTCGTGATAAGAACCATCATAAAGTTCCACCGAAACATCAACCACTTCGAAACCAGCCGAAATACCGCGCGCTAAACCTTCGCGGATTCCTTTTTCGACGGCTGGAATATATTCGTTGGGAATGACACCGCCCTTGATATTATTAATAAATTCAAAATTAGCCTCGCGTTTAATGTTTTTAGCAATCTTTTTATTGGTCTCCACCTCTTTCGGCAGTGGTTTAACTCGAAGACGAACGTGACCATATTGACCGCGACCACCAGACTGTTTGATATATTTACCTTCGGCTTCGGCCATTGCCGTAATAGTTTCTTTATAAGCCACTTGTGGCTTACCGACATTAGCCTCGACATTAAATTCACGCTTCATTCGTTCGACTAAAACCTCCAGATGCAATTCACCCATACCAGCAATAATCGTCTCCATCGTTTCAGGATCGGTTTTAATTTTGAAAGTTGGATCTTCGTCAGATAATTTTTTCATCGCCAAGCCCATTTTTTCCTGATCAGCTTTGGTCTTAGGTTCAATCCGCATTTCAACGACCGGTTCAGGAATTTTAATTCCTTCAAGAATAATCGGCTTGTTTTCATCGCAAAGAGTATGACCAGTTTTGGTATTTTTGAGGCCAACGATAGCGGCAATTTCTCCAGCATAAGCTTCTTGAACTTCTTCACGATGATTAGCGTGCAGACGAACAATACGGCCAACACGTTCTCGGTCTTCGTTAATCGAGTTATAAACATAAGAACCGGATTTTAAGACACCTGAATAAATTCGGAAAAAAGTTAATTGGCCAACAAAGGGATCAGCTTGAAGTTTAAAGGCTAGCGCTGAAAAAGCTTCGTCATCAGAAGTCTTACGTGCTTCCTCTTCGCCGGTTGAGGGATTAGTACCGTGAATTGGCGGCATATCCAAAGGACTTGGTAAATAATCAACGACCGCGTCGAGAATGAATTGAATCCCTTTATTCTTAAGGGCTGACCCGCAAAAAACCGGAAAAATATCATTAGCAATGACCGCGCTACGCATTATTCGTTTGAGGTCAGCCAAGGCAATTTCTTTACCTTCTAGATAATCCGTCATCAATTGATCATCATGCTCGACGATCCTTTCGACGAGTTCTGCTCGAACTTCCTTGGCTTCAGCCAAATATTTTTCGGGAATCTCAATTTCTTTAATTTCCTTACCTTTTTCACCTTCGAAGAGGTAACCCTTCATTCTTAAAAGATCAATCACTCCTTCATGTTCAGAGTCAACACCGATCGGCAATTGCGCTCGCACCGCCTTTTTTGATAATCGATCAAGAATCGTTTTATAAGAGTGATCAAACGAAGCACCCATTCGGTCGAGTTTATTAATAAAACAGAGTCGGGGCACCTTACCTTCATCAGCATAGCGCCAATTGGTTTCGGATTGTGGTTCAACACCAGCAACACCGTCAAAAATAACCACCGCGCCATCAAGCACTCGTAAAGAACGCTTAACCTCAACCGTAAAATCAATGTGTCCAGGGGTATCAATAATATTTAAACGATGTTTATATTTATCACCCTCATTCGCCAAAGTTTCGGCGGGTAAATAAGTTGGAACCCAAAAAGCCGTCGTGGCCGCTGAGGTAATCGTAATGCCACGCTCGCGCTCTTGTTCCATCCAATCCATAATCGCTTCCCCTTCATGAACCTCGCCAATTTTATGGGAAATGCCAGTATAAAAAAGCACCCGTTCGGAAACAGTTGTCTTGCCGGCGTCAATGTGAGCAATGATGCCAATATTCCTCACTTGTTCTAAGGGATAATCTCTAATCATCTTTTATTTTCTGCGGGCTAAGGCAAAGTGGGCAAAAGCGCGATTAGCTTCGGCCATCCGATGAACATTTTCTCGTTTTTTGACTGCCTCACCTTCGTTTTTGGCCGCAGCCATGATTTCGTCAGCTAATTTTTCGGCCATCCCTCGGCCCTTCTTTCCTTTCGCCATTTCAATTATCCAACGAAAAGCCAACGCCTGCTTGCGTTCAGGACGCACTTCATGAGGGACCTGATAATTGGCCCCGCCGACTCGACGAGAACGAACTTCCACCTGAGGGGAAACATTGCGTAAAGCTAATTCAAAGACTTCGAGTGGTTCTTCCTTTGTTTTTTCTTTAATAATATCAAAAGCACGATAAACCAAAGATCGAGCAACATTTTTTTTGCCACGCTCCATGATGTAATTGATCAATTTCTCCACTTTGAGTGATTGATATTGTTGATCAGGAATTAAACGGTCGATTTTTCTAGTTGGTCGTCTCATTACTTAGCTTTAGGTTTTTTATTACCATACAAACTTCGACTTCGACGACGAGCTTCGACCCCGGTCGTATCTAAAACACCACGAACGATATGATAACGAACGCCAGGTAAGTCTTTAACTCGGCCCCCGCGAATCAAAACGACTGAGTGCTCTTGTAAATTATGGCCCATTCCGGGAATATAAGCGGTTACTTCCATCCCATTGGTCAAACGGACGCGAGCAATTTTACGCAAAGCGGAATTTGGTTTTTTCGGTGTCGTCGTTTTAACTTGTAAACAAACGCCTCGCTTAAATGGTGATGGGTAAAAAACCGGTCGATTTTTTAAAGAATTAAACCCACGCGCCAAAGCGACCGTCGTTGCTTTACGCTTTGGAGATTTTCTCGGTTTGCGAATTAATTGATTAATTGTTGGCATAATGAGCAAAAAACATGACTGCCAGAAAAAGCCACGCTCCCCCGAGCAGTCAAGAACACTTTAATATAAACACTGACAAAATGCAACCTGTAAAATACCGATATCACCATGAAGCCAGCTTTAAAGTCCCGTTAAGAAGTGGAAGATGAAAACCAGAAGCTCATTGATGAGGAAACCGGCCATTAGAATAACCGCTAAAATAATGACAAATTGGTAACGATAAAAAGTTTCAATGATCTTTGAGTTCTGAGGGAAAAAGGAAAAAAGAATAGTTGAGCCGTCGAGCGGTGGGATCGGAATAAGATTAAACAGACCCAACATAATGTTAATTAGGATAATGGTCGAAAGAATCGGTAAAACTTGAACCCCTAATAGGCTCACCCCTAAGCCCGACCGAATCAGTAAACTAAAAATAATGGCAACAATAAAATTAGAAGCGGGACCAGCCAGAGCAACATAAGCCGGACCATTTTTTACTCGTAGATTATAAGGGTTATATGGCACCGGTTTGGCCCAGCCAAAAATAATTCCGCCCGGCAAAAGTGACAAAACAAGGGGAACAATGATTGAGCCAACCGGATCAAGATGAGGAATTGGATTAAGCGTTAAGCGACCAGCCAATTTGGCGGTCGGATCACCTAAAATATAGGCTACCCAGCCATGGGAAACCTCGTGAATGACGACTGATATCACCAAGACGGCGAGAGAAAAAATAAAACTTATTGAGATGACATCCATATTTTTATTAATATATTGTATCTAGTATTTAGTATTTTGCCTAGTAATTTGCGAAAAAGGTAATTTATGTTAGTATCAAAAGCGATGAAGACATGCCCTATTTGTAATAAAGGTTCGCGTATGGTTGGTGGTTATTCCAACCGTGTCCG
>CAZRQY010000053.1:0-4187 GCA_964602495.1 uncultured Candidatus Saccharibacteria bacterium | reverse complement strand
CACTTTTCTTATTTAAAGATAAACGGGGGAAAATGACTCGTTATCAATTGACTGTAGATAATGAAGCGAAGATCGATAAATTGGTGGCCAGTTACATCGGCGACAATTGGAATAAACAAAATGTTTGGCGCTGGTTAGCCGAGAATGATTGGTATCGAGATTTAATTATTCATACTGATGAAGGTTCTTTGATTAATTCTGGTAAATTTGACGGGCTAAAAAGCACTAAAGCCAAAGTAGCCATCACTAAATTAGTTCATGGTCGAGCGACTGTGAAATATAAACTTCGGGACTGGGTTTTTTCCCGTCAACGTTATTGGGGTGAGCCAATTCCCATTATCCATTGCTCTAAATGTGCCCTTCGAGATCCCTCAGGACGAGGCGTTGTGCCGGTGCCGGAAAAAGATTTGCCAGTAAAATTACCCAAAGTAAAAAGTTATGCGCCGACCGGCACTGGCGAATCACCATTAGCTGATATTAAGAGCTGGGTCAAGGTTAAGTGTCCAGCGTGCCAGGGACCAGCTAATCGCGAAACTAATACCATGCCCCAATGGGCTGGATCATCTTGGTATTTTTTGCGTTTTATCGACCCCGAAAACAACCGGGCGTTAATTGGTAAAAATAAAGATAAATATTGGTCACCGGTGGATGTTTATGTCGGTGGCACCGAACATGCCACTCGCCATCTTATCTATGCTCGTTTTTGGCATAAATTCTTACAAGATCTCGGCGTGGTTAATTATGCCGAACCTTTTACCCAATTAAAGAATCAGGGCTTGATCGCCGGCGCCGATGGCCGCAAAATGAGCAAGCGTTGGGGCAATGTCGTTAACCCAGACGACGTGGTTAAAAGTCACGGTGCTGACACTCTTCGAATTTATGAAATGTTTATGGGCCCGTTTGATCAAGGTGCTTCCTGGAGCACTAATAACTTAATGGGGGCTAGACGCTTTGTTGAAAAAATCTGGCGGTTGGCTGATAAGGTCACCGAGGATAAGAATTTAAAAAACCAAAGTAACGAAAACTTACTTCATCGAACAATCAAGCAAGTGACTGAAGATATTAACCGTTTTGGTTTTAATACCGCGGTTTCGGCTTTGATGATTTTAATTAATGACTGGGATCGACAACCGACGATTGCTCGATCGAACTTTAAAATTCTACTTAAATTACTCGCACCGCTGGCGCCACATTTAGCTGAAGAATTATGGCATAATTTGGGTGAGAAAAATTCAATTCATCTAGCCACTTGGCCGATAGTTGATCCGCAAAAATTAATTGCCAAGGAAGTCAAAATAATCGTCCAAATTAATGGTAAGATTCGCACGATCCTTAAATTATCGGCTGGTCAGAGCGAAAAAGATGTTGTTAAATTGGCGCTCACCGAGCCACTTGTCAAAAAATGGTTAATAACCGGTAGTTCTAAAAAAACGGTCTATATTAAGGATAAATTGCTTAATTTTGTGGTCTAGTAATTTCTAGTTGACTTTATTAGCATTTAGTGATAGAAATAGAGGTATATGAATATCAAGTTTAAAGATATCACCAAGCAATTGCTTAGTGAGTTACCAAAGCGTAGTCAAGATATTTTAAACAAGCGTTATGGTTTGGGTAAAATAACGAAGCGCGAAACCCTTGAGGGTATCGGTCGGGAGTATAAAATCACTCGCGAGCGAGTTCGTCAAATTGAAGCTTTCGCCTTAAATTTAATCAGAAAGTCTAAAGCTTACACGAACAATCAAACCTTTTTTAATCAGCTTAAGAAAACAGTTGATGATTTTGGTGGCGTCGTTCATGAACAGCTTTTCCTTGATTCTCTGGCTAAGGATAAAGCGACCCAAAATCAGGCTCACTTTCTACTCGTCATTTCCGATGCGTTCACCAAACTTAGGGAAGATGATGATTTTTATCATCGCTGGACAACCAATCAAGAATTGGCCACCAAAGTTCACCAATCGCTTAAAAATCTTTGCACGAATTTTTCGGCCGGGGACCTTGTGTCTGAACCGGAATTAGTGGAAAAATTCTTGAAAGAATTAAAAAATATTTCCAATGAGCCTAAGGTTAATCAATTTGCTGAAAAATGGCTAGCCTTGAGTAAATCTTTAGCCCGAAATCCTTTAGGCGAATGGGGGTTAGCTTCTTCACCTAATATTCGAATGCGAGGAATTCGCGATTATGCCTATCTAGTTTTACGTCAGGCGCAAAAACCGCTTCACTTTAGTGATGTGGCTAAACAAATCCAAAATGTTTTTGGTCGGGATGCTCATCCAGCTACTTGCCATAACGAATTAATTAAAGATAGTCGTTTCGTCTTGGTCGGCCGTGGTCTTTATGCCTTAACTGAATGGGGTTATTCCAAGGGTACTGTTATCGAAGTGATTCAAAAATTAATTAAAGAGCATGGACCATTGACTCGTCAGGAGGTAATTGACCTAGTACTTAAGCAACGTCAAGTCAAGCTCAATACCATCATTGTTAATCTGCAAAACCCCAAATACTTCAAGCGTCTGGCTAATGGCCGGTTTGGCCTAGCCAAATAAATCTCTTTTACGCTATAATATAAGGCATGTCTTCCATCCTGGTGCCTTTTCAATTTTTTAATAGTATTCTTTGGCAAGCGCTTCCGGCGCTAATGCAGGGTTTAACCTATGTCGTTTACCTTTCGCCAATATTGTTGGCAATCTTGTTGTGGCAAACTTATCTGTTTTATATCCGTTCGAAATATATCAAAGAACAAGAATGGGTTTTACTAGAGATAAAAATTCCCAAGGAAATTACTAAATCACCTCGAGCGATGGAATTATTATTGGAAGTTTTTTACCAAACCTTTGAAGGTGAATTAATTGATCGCTATATTCGCGGAAGTATCAGGAGTTGGTTTTCTTTGGAAATCGTCTCTTTTGGTGGCAAGATTCATTTTTATTTTTATGTTCCGAAATTTTTTCACAATATCGTTGAATCTCGCATCTATTCGCAATATCCCGAAGTGGAAGTGATTAATTGCGACCATGATTATACCGAAGATGTTACTTATGGTCAGCCTAATTCACCCTGGGATATTTTTGGGAGGGAATTTAAATTAGATAAGCCGGAGGTCTATCCCATTCGGACTTATGTTGATTATGAATTAGATAAAGATCCGAAGGAGGAATTCAAGATTGATCCGATGACACCAATGCTCGAATTTTTATCGACCATTAAACCGACCGAACAAATTTGGGTTCAGATTTTGATCATGGCCGGTAAAAAGCGTTTTCCGCGTGATCCGAAAACCGGTAAACCAACCGGTTGGCAGAAAGAAGTTGAGAAGGAATTGGTTAAATTATTAAAACGAGATATTGATGCTAAAGATATGGCGACCGGTTGGGTTAAGTCTAATCTTTCGGTCGGCGAACGAGAAATGGTTGAGGCAGTTGAACGCAATCTCAAAAAATTACCTTTTGATACTGGTTTACGTGTTCTCTATGTTGCGACCGAAGGCATCCGACCAGCCATTAACGTGGGAATTCTTAGTAGTTTACGACAATACAGTTATGAACGACGTAATGCTTTTGTTTCAATCGGCAAAACGGTTACCGGTTTACCAAATCCGTGGCAAGATCCTTTTGGTTGGCGAAAGAAAAGACGACAAATGAAGCTTTTTAAATATTACCGTAATCGATCATATTTTTATCCGCCAGCTAGTCGTTCGTCAATGACCTTAACGACTGAAGAATTAGCTACGATTTATCATTTTCCTGGTCAAGTGGCAACGACTCCCAGTTTGGAGCGTATTCCATCTAAGCGTGGTGAACCACCGGTAAATTTGCCGATTTAATGATTTATGCCTTATAAACCATGGACAATTAGTCTACTGGCTATTACTTTTGTTTTAATTGTTTTAGTCATTGTCAAAACCATTTTTCCGCCGGCTGATTTCCCCAGCCTGCCTTTTTATCATGTTGATCGGGGCAAATCAGTTTCGCAAATTGCCACTGAACTTAAAACAAAAAAGTTTATTCAATCACCGCTAGCTTTTAAAGTTTTTGTCCGACTACTTGGTGGGGAAAAACAGATGCAGGTGGGAACTTATTTTTTTAAACAGCCAACTTCAGTAATCAATATTGCTCTTCAATTAACCCATCGTTTTTTGGGTTATAAACCGATAATTTTGACGGTTTATGAGGGAATGTCTACTAACAAAA
>CAZRQY010000052.1:0-4244 GCA_964602495.1 uncultured Candidatus Saccharibacteria bacterium | reverse complement strand
GCAGGAGAATGAGATCCCCGCCCTAGGTCAACCGCAGGTAACGATCACTAAGATTGCCAAAGATAATCCGCTTAGTTTTAAAATTAAAACGGCCGTGATGCCCGAGATTAAAATTGGTGATTATCAGAAAATCGCCGGGAAAAATAACACCCTTGGAAATGAAACCTCCGACTCGGCGGTTGAACCTCTAAGTGACATTAAAGATGAAGAGGTAGAAAAAGTTATTGAAGACATCAGAAAAAGCCGAGCAGCGACGGATCATTCTAAACACGAACACAAAGAAGGTGAAAAATGCGAACATGAAGAAAAACTTCCCGAACTTAATGACGAATTTGCTCAAAGTCTCGGTCAATTTAAAACCGTTGATGAACTCAAAGCTAAAATCAAAGAAAATTTAGAATTAGAAAAGAAAACAAAAGCTAAAGACAAAAAACGGGTGGGGATTATTGAGGAAATTATCACTGCCTCGGAAATTAAAATTGCTGGCCTACTCGTTGAAAGTGAGAAAGAAAAAATGTTGGCCGAAATGGAAGCTCAGATTGGTCAGCTCGGTCTGAAATTTGATGATTATCTTGTCCATCTTAAAAAAACTCGCGAAGAATTAAAGAGTGCTTGGGATAAAGAAGCCCGCCAACGCGTGGCCTTTGGTTTGGTCTTGGCCGAAATTGCCAAATTAGAAAAAATCGAAGCTCCCGAAGAAGATTTAAAACGAGAGGTTGATTACTTAAAGAGTCAATATAAAGAGGTCAACGAGGATCGCTTGCGTTCTTATGCGGCCAGCCTCATCATCAACGAAAAAGTTTTTACCTATTTGGAAAATCTAACATAATTATGTTATAACATCATTATGTTAATACCAACCGTTATTGAGAAATCGCCCCTGGGCGAACGGGCTTATGATATTTATTCACGATTATTAAAAGACCGGATTATTTTTCTCGGCGGACCAATTGACGACAATGTCGCTAATATTATTATTGCTCAACTTCTTTTTCTAGCAGCTGAAGATGGTAATAAAGACATCACTTTGTATATTAATTCGCCAGGTGGGTCAGTCACTTCAACGCTGGCAATTATTGATACTTTAAATTACGTTAAACCAGATGTGGCCACAGTTTGCGTTGGTATGGCCGCTTCCGGTGGCGCTTGGGTATTATCATCAGGCACAAGGGGAAAGCGGTTTGCCTTGCCGAACGCAGAGGTAATGATTCATCAACCACTTGGTGGCACCGAAGGTCAGGCTTCTGATATCGCCATCACCGCTGAACATATTCTTAAGACAAAAAAGAACCTGATTAAGATCATGTCTAAAAATACCGGCCAATCAGAAACGCAAACCGAAAAAGATCTCGATCGAGACTTCTATCTGACTGCCGAAAATGCTAAAAAATATGGCCTCATTGATGAAATCATTAAAAACAAGGGTGCAAAATAAAACCGATTTGACTGGTAATTTTTTATCTGTTATCATCTAGTTATTCGAAATTAAATTGGTTGTAATTTATTAGAAAAATTAACTTTAAAGTCCGCTTTGTCACCTCTTAAGTCTAAAAATTTGATTTTCCCTTATCACCTCGCCGAAGCTTTAGCGAAGGCAGGTCTTGACTACAAATTTAGAACCGACTAAAAACAGGGCGGCTACACGCTTATGAGTTTAAAAATCGCATTTCTCCTCGCTGGAGCAGCTGGCCTTTTAGGTATTGCTATCGGCTATATTTTGCGTTATCTCATTCTCTCGGCCCAAAAAGGGTCTATGGAATTGAAAGTTCGGCAGTCTCTGCTTGAAGCCAAGGATCAGGCCCAAAAGATTATCGCCACGGCAGAAACAGAGGCTGATGAAACCTTAAAGGAAATCAAAACTAAAGCCGAAACGAAAGAGGCCGAATTAAAGAAACGTGAAGATCGTTTAATTAACAAAGACGAATTACTTGATAAACGGCAAACTGATGTTGACAAGGATGCTGATGAGTTAAAAAAGGGGACCGAAGAAATTAAAGAAATTAAAGAACGCATTAGCCGAGCCGAAGAAGAAAAACGACTGGAATTAGAGAGGGTGGCCCATCTCTCGACCGATGAAGCCAAGCAGGAATTAATTACGGTTGTCGAAAAAAATTACGAAGAAGATATCATCTCCCGCTTGAGAAAATTGGAAGCCGATGGCGCCGACCGGCTTGAACAAAAAGCGAAAGAGGTGATGATGACTGTTGTTCAAAGACTTTCAACTTCGACCGTGCCAGAAGTAATGTCAACAATTGTCGATATAACTTCTGACGATCTTAAGGGTAAAATTATCGGCAAAGAAGGTCGTAATATCCGTGCTTTTGAGAAAGCGACCGGAGTCGAAGTGATTATTGATGACACGCCGAATTCGATTGTCCTTTCTTCCTTTGATCCCGTCCGTCGTCAGATTGCCAAATTAGCATTAGAGAATTTAATCATCGATGGCCGAATTCAGCCCGCTAAAATCGAGGAATTAACGGAAAAAGCTAAAGAGGAAATCTCTAAAATTATCAAGGACAAGGGCGAACAAGCTGCCTATGAAGCGGGAGTTTTAAATCTTGACCCCCGCGTTTTAATTATTTTGGGCCGACTCCATTTCCGAACCAGTTATGGCCAGAATGTTCTTCAACATTCGATTGAAGTCGCTCATTTAGCCGGTATGTTAGCCGAAGAACTTGGCGGTGATCCGCTGGTCGCCCGCGCTGGTGCCCTCTTACACGATCTCGGTAAGGCAGTTGATCATGAAATTCCCGGTACCCACGTTGAAATTGGTAAAAGAATTTTAGAGAAATTCAATGCCTCGGAAAATATCATCAAAGCGATGCAATCACACCATGATGAGTATCCATATGAAACACTGGAATCGGTCTTGGTTAAGGTGGCTGATGCTATTTCGTCGTCTCGTCCCGGCGCTCGTCGTGACAGTTTGGAAAATTATCTCAAACGTCTTAAGGATCTTGAAGATATCGCCAATTCCTTTCCGGGAGTGGAGAAAACTTATGCTATTGCCGCTGGTCGGGAAATTCGGGTTTTCGTTAAACCAGAAGACATTAACGACTTAGAGTCTCGCCGACTGGCTCGCGATATTGCCCTGCGGATTGAACAAGAACTCAAATATCCTGGTGAAATCAAGATCACGATTATTCGTGAAACCCGGATCATTGATTACGCCAGATAGAAAAGATGTTAAAATAGAGCCATTAATTTATTAGCTATTTAATTATCTACGCTTAATTCTATGGATCCATACATACTTTTTGCCTTATTAACTTCAGTAATAGCGATTATTTACGGCCTCTGGCTAGCTAGTTTAATTATGAAGAAGCCGACCGGTAATGCCCGGATGCAAGAGATCGCTTTAGCCATTCAACAAGGGGCCAAGGCCTATCTCAATCGTCAATACAAAACAATTGGGGTTATTGCTGTGATTCTTTTTATTATTTTGTGGCTCGCCCTAGGAACCACCATGGCCATTGGTTTCGTCATCGGCGCTATTTTATCCGGACTAGCTGGCTATATCGGCATGATGGTCTCGGTTCGCGCTAACGTCCGAACGACTGAAGCCGCGCGCGATGGTTTGAGTAGTGCTTTAACTCTTGCTTTTCGTGGTGGCTCAGTCACTGGTTTATTGGTTGTTGGCTTAGCCCTGCTTGGAGTAACCGGTTTTTATGCTCTCACTAAAGATATCCCTTCTTTAATTGGTTTTGGTTTTGGCGCTAGTTTGATTTCAATCTTTGCTCGTTTGGGTGGTGGTATTTTTACCAAAGCCGCTGATGTTGGCGCTGATTTAGTCGGTAAGGTTGAAGCTGGCATTCCTGAAGACGACCCGCGTAACCCGGGAGTTATTGCTGATAATGTTGGCGATAATGTCGGTGATTGTGCTGGAATGGCGGCCGATCTGTTTGAAACTTATGCTGTGACAACCATTGCCGCGATGATTATTGGTTTATCGCTCTTTAAAGCTGACTCACCAGCCATTGTTTACCCACTGGTTTTGGGTGGGGCGGCAATTATTTCTTCAATTATTGGTACCTGGTTTGTAAAATTAGGAAAAAATCAGAATATTATGGGTGCTCTTTATAAAGGTTTACTCGCTGCTGGTATTTTGTCGGCTAT
Organism: uncultured Candidatus Saccharibacteria bacterium; assembly: GCA_964602495.1. Taxonomy (GTDB): domain Bacteria; phylum Patescibacteriota; class Minisyncoccia; order Phycocordibacterales; family XYD1-FULL-46-19; genus CAIPHT01. The sequence goes on along the minus strand of CAZRQY010000052.1, from coordinate 128 downwards.
CGCTTTTTATCCGATTACCGTCACCCTGATGGGTAATAATGGTCTTTACTCGGTTGGACAACTTTTCGGTTCCGCTCTGGTTGGACTCTTAGTCACCGCCTTGATCGTCGTCATTACTGAATATTACA
>CAZRQY010000051.1:0-4258 GCA_964602495.1 uncultured Candidatus Saccharibacteria bacterium | reverse complement strand
ATCACTTGACGACCCCCCATGAATGGCTGAACAACTTTGGGAATAAGAATGCTGCCATTAGCTTGTGGATAATTCTCGATAAGGGCTACCAAAATGCGGGGAGAGGCTAGCGCCGTGCCATTAAGTGAGTGGGCTAGATGAGTTTTGCCGGTCGCATCTTTATATTTGATATTTGACCGACGAGTTTGAAAATCGTGAAAATAGGAAATGGAATGGGTTTCGCGATACTTGTTTTCTGATGGGACCCAAGCTTCAATATCATATTTTTTGACTTGGCCTTGACCAAGATCGCCAGTACAATTAATTACCACTTGATAGGGAATAGCCAGACCTTGCATAATTTTTTCGGCATTAGCCAGAATTTGTTCATGCCATTTAACACTCTCCTCATGATTAGCTTCGCATAAAATAACTTGTTCCACTTTAAAAAATTCATGTACACGGATAAGTCCATGAGTATCTTTGCCATGACTACCGACCTCCCGGCGATAACAGGGAGAAAAAGCCACAAATTTAATTGGCAAATGCTCACGCGGAATAATTTCATTAAAATAATAACCCATTACCGGTACTTCAGAGGTGCCAGCCAGATAATCTCCATCTTGTGTTTTGTATAAATCATCTTCACCTTGCGGTAAATAACCAGTACCCATAAACATTTCTGGCCGATCAATAATCGGTGACATCATTGGAGTAAAACCATCAGCGGCCACTGTCTGCAAAGCATATTGCCAGAGAGCTAGGGATAATTCAGCTGCTTCATTCTTCAAAAAATAACTGCGAAAACCAGCCACTTTGGCCCCTCGATCAAAATCAGCAAGTTTGAGCTTGGTCATTAAATCAACATGGCTCTTGGGGATAAAATCGAATTTTTGCCGCTCACCCCAGGCTCGAATCGGTTGATTACCGGAATCGTCATCGCCTTCGGGAACACTTATATCGGGAAGATTCGGTACCTCAAGCATTAATTTTTGCCAATTTTTCATTATCTTTTTCAGCTCTTCCTCCCCTTGATGTAAATCAGTTTTAACCTTAGTCATTTTTTCAATCAATTTTACCTTTTCATCACCACTAGCCTGAGAAATGTGATCACTGGCGTCATTTTGCTGGCGACGTAACTCGTCGACCTGGCCGATTAATTTAAGACGCAAATCATCAATTTTTAGCAATTCATCAACTTTAAAATCCAGGCGTTTCTTGCGCGCCGCTTCAGCGATCAAATTTTTGTTTTCACGAATAAATTTAATGTCTAACATATATCTACTATATTATCACCTTTGCTGATAAAATAAAGTTTATGTTTGAAAAAATCGCTCGAGCTGATTTTTCCGCTCTCCTTAAGGAAATTAATGATCCGCCTGAATTTTTGTATTTAGAAGGAAAATTACCCAAAGATGATGAGCATAAATTTTTAGCCGTTGTCGGTTCGCGTAAATACTCACGCTATGGTAAAGAGGTGTGCGAGGAATTAATTCGCGGTCTGGCCGGTTATCCGATCGTTATTGTTTCTGGTCTGGCTCTCGGAATTGACGCTATTGCTCATCAAGCCGCTTTGAAAAATAAATTATTAACGATGGCCATTCCGGGTTCTGGTTTGGACCGCCGAGTTTTACATCCTTTTTCTAACCATCGTTTGGCTGATGAAATCACCGAAGCTGGTGGGTGTTTGTTGTCAGAACTTGAACCTGAACAACCAGCCGGAGTGCACACTTTTCCACGACGTAATCGGATTATGGCCGGTTTGTCGCACGCGGTATTAATTATTGAAGCCGGAGAGAAATCTGGAACTTTAATTACCGCCCGACTAGCGATGGAATATAATCGTGATGTGTTAGTTGTACCAGGTTCAATTTTTTCACCTGGTTCACGGGGAGCTAATTCACTCATTCGCCAGGGAGCGATGCCTGTTAATAAAAGTGAAGATATTTTAGCAGCCCTTGATTTTAACACCGAAGAAGCCGGCATTGAAAAACAGGGTCGACTTTTTGCCGATCTAGCACCGATTGAACAAAAAATTGTCGAGATTCTCGAAAGCGATAGCCTTCCGCGCGATGAATTAATCGAATTAGCTGAACTGCCAACCGCCGAAGCTAATATCATCCTTTCCACTATGGAAATTAAGGGAATAATTCGCGAAGCCATGGGCGAAATCAGATTGATTTGAGTTTGATTAAAATTTGACAAATCGTTACAAAAAGAATAATACTTGCTAGACTAATTAATAAATGAAACTTTTAATTGTTGAGTCACCGGCCAAGGCAAAGACGCTAACCAAATATTTGGATAATGCTTACACCGTCAAAGCGAGTGTTGGCCATATTCGTGATCTACCTAAATCAAATAAAAATGCCATTGATATTGAGGGTGGTTTTATTCCCCATTATGAAATTAGTAAAGGTAAAGAACATGTTGTTGATGAGCTCGCCCGCTTAGCGAAAAAAGCTGATGAGGTGGTTCTCGCCACTGACCCTGATCGTGAAGGTGAAGCGATTGCTTGGCATATTAAGGAAGCGCTTAAATTAAAAAGTCCCAAACGCGTTGCCTTTCACGAGATTACCAAGGAAGCGGTCCAAATCGCCATGAAGCAACCGCGGAAAATTGATACTAATTTACGAGTCGCTCAAGAAGCCAGGCGAGTTTTAGATCGTCTTTTTGGTTATGATCTCTCAGCATTAATTTGGCAAAAAGTACGTTATGGTTTGTCGGCTGGACGAGTCCAGTCCCCCGCCTTACGTCTAATTGTCGAGCGAGAAAAAGAAATTCAAGCTTTTGTCCCAGAAGCCTATTGGGTGATTGAAGCAATGTTTGAAAGCCAGCCCAAGGCTGGTCGGCTTAAAGCCGAAATTCCGTTTAAGTGTTCGGTTGAGCCAAAAACAGAGAAAGAAGCGAACGAGATCGTTGCCCGCTCCCAAAAAGCAAGCTGGCAAGTCGGTGAAGTGGAAGAAACTAAAGCCAAACGTTCAGCCCGCGCACCATTTACGACTTCAACCTTGCAACAGACCGCCTCTTCGCGCCTAGGTTATGCCCCATCGATCACGATGCGTTTGGCTCAAAAACTTTACGAAGCGGGACAGATTACCTATATGCGCACTGACAGCACGACTTTAAGCCAACAAGCGATTGGTGAAATTGCTAGTGTGATTAAAAATAAATTTGGTGTCAATTATTCTGAACCGCGACAATATCAAACCAAAAGCAAAAATGCTCAAGAGGCACACGAGGCCATTCGACCAACTCAGGCTAACGCCCTATCGGCTGGCGCCAGTGCGCAAGAAAAAAAATTATACCAATTGATTTGGCAACGAACCGTCGCCAGTCAAATGGCTGATGCGGAAGTCTTGCGGACTAAAATTAGCGCCGTGACTAATGATAAACCTGGCCGGTCAGACAAAATCCCAGTCTTTGAAACAAGTGGCTCGCACCTCTTGTTTGATGGCTGGCTCAAAGCTGATCCTGACGCCCGAGGTGAAGAAATTGATTTGCCTAAATTAACTAACGGAGATATTTTAAATTTGCTAAATATTGAAGCTAAAGGTAAACAAACCGAACCACCCCATCGTTATACGGAAGCCGGCCTAATTAAAGAATTAGAGAAACGGGGAATTGGTCGACCAAGCACTTATGCGGCTATTCTTAAAACTATTCAGGACCGTGGTTATGTCACCAAAGAAAACAAGTCTCTTAGGCCAACTGATACTGGTGAAGTGGTGAGTGATTTCTTGAGCCAATATTTTGCTAATTATATCAGTGATACTTTCACCGCTGAAATGGAAAATAAATTGGACGAAATTGCCAATGGTGAACGAGATTACGTAAAAACTTTAAAAGATTTCTACGGGCCATTCACCAAGGAGATCGCCAGTAAAAAGAAGATCGCAAAAATAACCGACCTGGGTGAAGCACCGAAAGAAATTAAATGCCCGAAATGCGATTCGTCAATGATTATCAAACTGGCTAAGAACGGTAAGTTTTATAGTTGTTCCCATTTTCCCGATTGTGACGGCGCTCTTACTTTAGAAGGCAAGGAACTAGCTGGACCGAAGTTAACGGGCGAAAAATGTCCAGACTGTGACGGCGATCTAGTTGAACGCGAAGGTAAATTTGGTAATTTCGTCGCTTGTGCTAATTACCCAAAGTGTAAGTATGTTAAAAAAGATGAAACCGGTGGCCAAGGAGGCGTTAGTGATACAGGAGTAATTTGACACCTTTGTCAAACAAGCTTGCCGGCAGATAAACAGGGTACGATGATTCAAAAACG
>CAZRQY010000050.1:0-4324 GCA_964602495.1 uncultured Candidatus Saccharibacteria bacterium | reverse complement strand
GCAGTTTTGATTTTTTTCAAAACTCCGCCGGCTTCTAATTTACTAATGAAACAAGCCGGGATTGAAAAGGGTTCTGGTAAAAATACTCTAAGCCAGGCCGGTCAAGTGTCCAAGGATCAGGTTCGTAAAGTGACCGAGCAAAAAATGCCTGACCTTAATACGACCGATCTTGAGGCGGCGATGCGAATGGTGGAAGGGACGGCTCGCTCAATGGGCGTAAAGATTAAATAAGATCTTAATAAAAAGTGGATAATTTAACGAAAAAACGGGTAAAATCCCGTTTTTTCGTTGTTTTTGGAAAAAATTGTATAAAAAAAGTAATTTGCTAAAATTACTCTAGTTTATTAACTAATCTAAAAAAATGGCTGAAAAACACGTTCGCCCATCTTGGGATGAATATTTTATGGATATTGCTCGAACTGTTGCTGAACGGGCTACTTGTGACCGCGGTCGAAGTGGTTGTGTTATTTCCCGTGATAAACAAATTTTAGTGACTGGTTATGTTGGCTCACCCAAGGGCTTACCTCATTGCGATGAAGTTGGCCACCAAATGAAAACAGTTACTCATGAAGATGGTCACCAAAGTCAGCACTGTTTGCGAACCGCTCACGCTGAACAAAATGCCATTTGCCAAGCAGCCAAATTGGGTATTGCTATCGGCGAAGGGACTCTCTATTGCAAAATGACCCCTTGTGCGGCTTGTGCCAAGATGATTATCAACGCTGGTTTGAAGCGAGTTGTTTGCGAAAAGAAATATCATGCCGGGACTGAAAGCGAAGAGATGTTTAAAGTCGCCAAGGTTGAAGTTTTTTTCTTTGAAGAAGAAATTGAACAATATAAAAATCAATAATATGATTATCGGTATTACTGGAACATTAGGCGCAGGCAAGGGGACTGTTGCTGATTATTTAGTTAAGAAAAAAGATTTTAAACACTATTCAGCCACAGCTTTTATTACCGAGGAAATAATTAAGCGTGGCTTGCCAGTTAATCGTGACAGCATGGTGCTGGTTGGTAACGATTTGCGTGCCCACCATGGCTCATCTTACATAATTGAAAAATTATATGAGCAAGCAATTTCTGACGGTGGCGATGCCGTTATCGAATCAATCAGAACGGTCGGCGAAGTAATGGCGATGGAGAGCAAACTAGGTTTTTATTTACTAGCCATTAATGCGAACATTCAACTTCGTTATGATCGAATAAAGAAGCGGGCCGGAGAAAAAGACTCCATTTCTTTTGACGCTTTTTCCAAACAAGAGGCAAGCGAAATGATGTCAACTGATATTAATAAACAAAATCTTCAAGAATGTATTCGTCGGGCTAATTATTTAATCAATAATGATGGCACAATTGAAGATCTAAATAACCAAATAGAAAAAATATTACAAGCCATAATAAATAAATAAAATGTCTAAAGTTTTTGTCTATGACGAATTTTCGCCAGAGGATACGGCGATGATGCAGGCTCTTTATTCAAGAAGTGCTTTGAGCGTCACCGAGCATGTAAAGAAAGTGAAAGAAAGCGGTTCCGGTAAATTTATGGAACGATTTTATGTCGGTTATGGTCATGCCAGTATTGCTGATTGTGGTAGCACCACTCTTTTTATTGAAGGGGTGAGTATGCTGACGGCTAAAGCGATTGAAGATTGGTCACTTTTTTCCGGCCAAGAAACAAGCTCTCGTTATATTGATTTTTCCAAACAATTAATTATTGATCCGCTAAAATCAGCAAAATCAAAACAGATTCTTAATAAGTGGATGAAATTTTATACGGCCAACCAATCAGTTTTAATAGCTTATTTGCAGGAAAAATATCCCCAAAAACCAAGCGAGGATGATGGAGTTTATCTGCGTGCCATCAAGGCCCGATCCTTCGATATTTTACGGGGATTTTTACCAGCCGGCATCACCACTCAATTAAGTTGGCATACTAATCTGCGTCAGGCTCATGACAAATTAGTTTTACTCCAGCATCATCCATTGACAGAAATTCAAGATTTAGCTTCGGCGATGTCGGCGAAATTGAAAAATAAGTATTCAAATAGCTTTAGTCATCAGGACACCAAAGACCAAAAATCCTACCGAGCGTTTTTAGGAGAAAAATATAATTATTTCTTTGATGGTAATTCAAAACAAGTATTTTCCGCCAAAACAAATATCAACAAAAAAGAGCTGGCTAAATTTTATCCAATCTTTAAAAAACGGGCGCCCAAAACCGGCTTGCCACATTTTTTAACTGACCTGGGAAGTGTTTCATTTAAATTTTTACTGGACTTTGGATCTTTTCGAGATATTCAACGCCATCGCCATGGGGTGTGTCGAATGCCATTATTAACGACTAAATTAGGATTTAATCAGTGGTATTTAGAACAATTGCCTCCCGCCATAAGGAAAAAGGCAGAAAAGCTTATCAGCGAGCAGGCCAAAGCGATTCGTCAACTAAAAACGTCGAAAGAGATTGCTCAATATTATATTGCTATGGGTTTTAATGTCTCTTGTCAGGTAACTTACGGTTTGCCGGCGACGCTTTATGTCGTCGAACTTCGATCTGGGGTTATGGTTCATCCGACCTTACGGAAAGTGGCGCATCAGATGTACCGATCCTTACTAAAAATGTTTCCCGGGATAACCATTCAGGCTGATCTTGGTAAAGATGATTGGGATATTCGTCGTGGCTTGCAAGATATTAAAGAAAAGAGTAAAAATGGCTAAGGGGAAATTTATTGTCATTGACGGTGCCGACGGTTCGGGTAAGGCAACCCAAGCTGGATTGTTGGTTCAACGACTTAAAAAAGAAAAAAGAAAAGTTAAAAAGATTGATTTTCCACAATATGAAAATAATTTTTTTGGCCAATTGCTTGGCGAGTGTCTGGCTGGGGAATATGGTGATTTTATCGCTCTGTCGCCACGAATTGCCTCTGTTTTGTATGCGGCTGATCGTTGGGAATCAAGTGAGAATCTTAAGAAATGGCTAAGGGCTGGGTATATTATTGTTGCCGATCGGTATGTTAGCGCTAATCAGATTCATCAAGGTGGCAAAATTGCTAACTCGAAAGAAAGACGGAAATTTCTTGAGTGGCTTGATCGAATGGAATTTGGCGTCTTTGGTATTCCTAGGCCAAATACTATTATCTATCTACACGTGCCGGTGATGATCGGCCAAAAATTACTTAAGAAAAGAGTGCGAGACAATCGAAAAAATAAAACAGTCAAGGCTAAGAAAGATTTGGCGGAATCGAATTTGAAATATTTGGCGGAAGCCCAGACGAGCGCAATCAGAATTATCAAAAAGAATAATGCTTGGCAAATGATTGATTGTGTTAGAAAAGAAAAAATTCTAGACCGAGAAGAAATTCACCAAATGATTTATGATAAATTAAAAAAGATAATTAATAGCTAATTTTTATCAAAATGAAAGACAAACAAATCGAAAAACTAATTAAGGCCGAAACAAAAAGGCAAAAAGGTGTCATTAATTTAATTGCCTCAGAAAATTATGTGTCAACAGACGTACTTGAGGCCTTGGGTTCAGTTTTGACTAATAAATATGCTGAAGGCTATCCCGGTAAGCGTTATTATGGGGGCAATCAAGTTATTGATCAGGTGGAAAATCTCTGCAAAAAAAGAGCGCTTAAACTTTTTAAACTTAATCCAGCCAAATGGGCTGTCAACGTGCAACCACTTTCTGGTTCGCCAGCTAATGTGGCGGTTTATCTAGCCCTAGTTCCGCCAAAGGGTAAGATTATGGGAATGGCTCTTGATCAAGGTGGGCACCTAACTCATGGCCACAAGGTTTCTATTACCGGCAAATTTTGGATCCCCGTTCATTATGGTGTTAATAAAGAAACTGAGCGACTTGATTATGCGGAAATAAAGAAAATTGCTCTGAAAGAAAAGCCTGATATTATCGTTGCCGGCTTTACGGCCTATCCTCGAAAAATTGATTGGCAAAAATTTCGCGAGATTGCCGATGCGGTAGTTCATCCTGAGCGGGGTCGAAGGACTTATTTAATGGTCGACATGTCGCATATTGCTGGGCTGGTCGCGGGCGGCGTGCATCCGTCACCATTTCCTTACGCTGATATCGTCACCACAACCACCCATAAAACTTTGCGTGGACCAAGGGCTGGGTTAATTTTTTCACGGATTGATCGTCGAGAGTTAAATAAAAAGATAGATAAAGCAGTTTTCCCGGGGATGCAAGGAGGACCGCACGCTAATCAGATTGCGTCAGTTGCCGTCGCTTTGGCGGAAGCGCTGAAACCAGAATTTAAAAAATATACCAAACAGGTGGTGGTCAATACTAAAACCTTAGGCCTTG
>CAZRQY010000049.1:0-4550 GCA_964602495.1 uncultured Candidatus Saccharibacteria bacterium | reverse complement strand
GTCGTCATACTGAATATTACACTTCGACTAAATATGCCCCCGTTCAATCAATTGCCAAAGCTTCGGCTTCAGGTCATGGGACTAATGTTATTCAGGGTCTGGCCATGTCAATGAAATCGACGGCCTTACCTTTGCTGACAATTGTCGGCGGAATTTTAGCCGCTTATTATTTTGCTGAACTTTACGGTATCGCCATTGCGGCGATGAGTATGCTTTCAATGACCGGCATTATTGTGGCCATCGATTCTTATGGTCCGATTACCGACAATGCCGGTGGTATTGCCGAAATGGCTGAATTACCAGACGAAGTGCGTAATGTCACTGACCCACTTGACGCTGTTGGTAACACCACTAAAGCAGTGACTAAGGGTTATGCGATTGGTTCGGCTGGTTTAGCTGCCCTTGTTCTCTTCGCCTCTTATACCGAACAAGCTGGAAATCTTATTTTCTCTTTAAGTGATCCGAAAGTAATTGTTGGTCTCTTTATTGGTGGTCTCTTACCTTATTATTTTGCCGCTCTTTCAATGGAAGCCGTTGGTAAAGCGGCCGGCGAAGTAGTGACAGAAGTTCGACGTCAATTCCGCGAGATTGCCGGCATTATGGAAGGTACCGCTAAGCCGGATTATGCCAAAGCGGTGGATATTGTTACCAGCGCCGCCCTAAAACAAATGATTGCTCCGGCTTTAATACCGGTTCTAGCTCCGATTTTGGTAGGATTTTTGCTTGGTCCAGTCGCCTTGGGTGGATTATTGGTTGGCAGTATCGTCACTGGTCTCTTCTTGGCGATCTCAATGACCTCCGGTGGTGGCGCTTGGGATAACGCTAAAAAATATATTGAGTTGGGTAATTATGGCGGCAAAGGTAGTGAAGCCCATAAAGCCGCCATCACGGGCGATACGGTTGGCGACCCTTACAAAGATACAGCCGGCCCAGCCATTAATCCTATGATCAAGATCTTAAACATTGTTGCCTTGCTGATTGTTGCTTTTCTGGTCTAATTTGTACTATAATGGTCCCATTAGTAGTTTTTAGATAATAATATGAATAAACAAGCAATAATTGAAGCGGTGGCCGAAGCGATTGGCGGAACAAAAGCCAGTGCCGAGAAAGCCGTTGACGTGATGATTGATTCAATCATCTCCAGCCTAAAGAATGGTAATGACGTTTCCATTGCCGGTTTAGGTATTTTCGTTGTCAAAGCGCGCAAAGCCCGTGAAGCACGCAACCCCCGCACTGGTGAACCTGTTCAGGTCCCAGCTATGAATGTCCCTAAATTCAAGCCGGCTAAGGCTTTAAAAGAAGCGGTTCGCTAAAAATTCTGAAAAACCCGCCCTGAGCTTGTCGAAGGGTGGGTTTTTAGTTCCTAGTATATTCTTCAAAAAGCGTCATCAATTGTTTGGTGACTGGGCCCGGTCGGCCGGAACCGATTTTTTGTGAGTTGATTTTAATGATTGGTAAAATATCTTTATTAGTAGCGGTAATGAAAGCCTCGTCGGCCGTCTTTAACTCTTCTATCTTTAGCGGTCGCTCTTCGACTGGTAATTTTAATTTAGGGGCTAATTTAATGACGACTTTCCTGGTAACACCCAACAAGATATTATCCTTGGGAGTAATCAATTTATTATTTTTAACGATAAAAAAATTACTGGTGGAGCATTCCAAAATTTTCCCCTTATTAGTATAAAGAATCTCGGTGGCCCCCTGTCTCTTTTTTTCTTTTTGCAATTTAACCGCCCAAATATAATTAAGATTTTTGGCTTCAGGAATTAACCGATCATAATTAAAAGTTATCAATTTGGCACCAGTTTGAAAGAGTTTAGTCGGCAATTGATATAAACCTTCAATCAAGACGGCCAGAGTCGGTGTTTGGGGATTAAAATTCAGTCCATCTGGAGATGGCCCACCAGTCAAGACCAGCCGAATACTGACTTCACGTAAATTATTCTTTTTAATTAGTCGGTAAATAATTTTTTCTAAGTCGGCTTGTTTAATTTTAACTTTTAAATCTAATAACTTGGCCGAATTAGCAAAGCGCCGATAATGATCAGCGTAATGAAAAATCTTACCGTCATAAGTACGAAGAAAATCAAAAACACCATAACCACGTAACCAGCCGACATCATTAGCTAAAATTGCCGGATCCTTGGCCGGCCTAATTTTTCCATTTAAATAACTATATTTTCTGAGCATCTGCATATAAAAATGTGGGTGCGGGCAGGGAGAATCGGACTCCCGTCTACTGCTTGGAAGGCAGTCATTCGACCACTAAACTATGCCCGCAAACATGAAAATATTAACAAAAAACAGTCGATTAAGCAAAAAGCTTGACATTATAATAAAAATTTCTTTAAATAGAAGCAGACGGGATTCGTTCAAGGTGAAAGGAGGTGATCAGTCGTGACGAGAAATCGATTCAGTCATTCCCTGCCGATCGTTCAAGCGATGAGACGAGTGAGACAACTTGTTCATCCGCTTCAAGTCAGCGTTCGTTATCATGGAGAAAATCAGGTAACGCTGACACTGCCAACTTACCCTGGCCGGAATGGCGAACTTCGAATTATCGACCTTGGACCGGGAAAAGGTCGAGGTTTGAGAGTTCGAGCCAATGGTACATTCAAACAATACGCCAGAACCGCTCGAAAAGCAGTGGCAACAATTCAAGCTGAACGAAACGGAAGGGGCCAACAATGACCACAATAACACCAAGAACGAACGTTAAAAGCCGGCCGGACGCGTTGAGGGAAAATCCCTTCTCGCGCCGGCCGGCTTTGTCAGTCTTAGGAGATCAATGTTTAATTCGCCAAATTAAAAGCAAGATCATGGCCATCGCCGCCACATTGGCCCAAGTCAACCAATCTCCCAAGTAAAAAGTATCAAGCAGAATAATGAGAAGTCCGAGCGCGTAGAGACGCAAGAACCATGGATCTAGGCTTCGATAGCCAGAGCGCATTTTTCGGTATTGCCAAAACCAAGAGATGGTAATAATAAGGAAGCCGTAATGCATTATTTTAGTTAGGAGGTAAGGCTTTCATCTGCTCAAACTGGTCTTGCAGTTTTTTCAAGGTTTCCATTTGCGTCTGGACTTGCTGTTGTTGTTCAGGTGTTAACCCAGCTGGTAAATTTTTTGGTAGAAAAGCAGGGCCACCAGTTGACTGAGCCGGTAAACCATTAAAGAGCTGGCTAATAAATAAGCCCATTATGATAGGAACTAAGACAGAGATAACAATAATAATCAGCCAACCAATTAGGCCGACAACCAAGTACCAAATTTTTTGTTTTTTCGCCGGATCAACGACCACGACTCCTTCTTTGACTTGTTTAAGATTTTCATAAACCAAGTAGGTGTAAATAACAGCGACCGGAGCAATCAGAATATTAACAATCGCCATGAGCAAACTATTCAAGATGATCCCCAGACTCGAACCAAGACCACTAAATAAACTAGAAATTATCGTCGTAATAATCGTTAAGATAATGTAAGCAATGAAAATCGCCACAAACAGACCTAGATACCGACCTAAGATCGGCCAAAAATAATCTCTGACATATTCACGACTTTTAATAATGGCCATCATCCCCTTTTCGTTTTCAATCACCACCAACATTTGAGCCAAAACCAGCCAAATCGCCAAAATAATTCCTGGAATAACAAAGAGGGCAAAACCGCCGCCGACAATAAAAGTGGTTAAAATCGCCACCCAGACAAGCGCCAGCAATTTCCCCCAGCCCAAACGATAGGCATCTTTAATCGTTAACGGTTGTGACCGATCGCGAAGGAAAAGCAATAAGCCCGCAACGCCCCAGAGAATCCCAACGCCAGCCACCAAATTGATAATTGAAGGCAAAAGACGACTACCGGTGATCAGTAGCATTTGACCAACGGCCATAAGGAGAAACGGTAGCGCCATTAGACCAACGATGAGAGTGAATTTTTCTCGATAAATGGTCCAAGTGTTTTTAAAGAGATCACTAAGATTAATTAATTTCGCCATGATAAATATAAAAATTAATAATTATTAACAGTTTTAGTATAGCATAAATAAAAAGTGTGATATAATGTTTGGCATATGGAAAACATTATCAATAGTACTGAAGTTCTCAGTCGCTTGCCGACTGGTGCTTGGGGTACCGTGGTCGCTAGCATTGCTGGTATGACCACTCTGCTAATTGTTGTTATCGCTTGGACCTTAGTCTGGAAAGGCTTGTCCCTCTGGCGAGCAGCGCGCAGTGGCGCTAAGATCTGGTTCGTTATCTTGCTCTTGGTCAATACGTTAGGAATTTTAGATATCATCTATTATTTCTACGTCAACAAAAAAAGCTGGGGGAAGAAATAAACTAGTTGTTTAACGTTTGAGATAAATTGAGCGCTTTGCATCAGTGAAGCGCTCAATTGCGTAACGCAAAGTAACGCGCGGAAGTTGGGCGATGTGTTTGTTTAGAAATTTTTCTAAAACTTTCTGATCACGCTTCCCTATTTCGCGTAACATCCAACCAAGGGCTTTGTGAATTAAATCGTGATCATCTTTTAACAGCATTTGGCCGATTTTAAG
>CAZRQY010000048.1:0-4566 GCA_964602495.1 uncultured Candidatus Saccharibacteria bacterium | reverse complement strand
CAGTGGCGATTGTCGCTACCACTTCGATTAAAGCCTGGTCTTTGAATAGGGAGAACTGTTATGGGTATCGACACCTTTTTTCTGGCGTGCCTCGGAGGGGCTTTCATCTTTGTAATGTTGGTGATGGGCGTGGCGACTTTGCCTTGCGCCGTCTATTCCCTGCTTGCCACATTACTCCGCCTGTGGGAAAGTCTCCGAGAGAAGAGGCGGCAAGAGGAACTGGATTTTCTAAACGGGAGGATCCCGGACCTCATCAAAGAACTCAGGGTAATGAGCCAAGTCTCTACGATCAATCACGGAGACGGAGACTGTGTTGTTTGGTCAAAATTCGAGCTTGAGCGGTATCATCGCCGGCGAGAAGCCTATGCTCGCTGGCTTTTGGCCAAGTTCGAAAAAAAGCGCCAGAAGTTGTTAGGCCGGATCAAAACCGAGCCGGCAAAAGAAGGCTAACCCCCCCACCCCGCCCGCGACAGACTCGTCGCCTGGCGGGTTTGTTGTTTACCACGCTCAGCGGGGTTTGTTACAAATTTATTTTATGTTAGGATTGGGACATTATGAAAAAAATTAATATCAGTGTGCTGGTGCTTGTCATTGTTATCATTATTATTCTTATCGGTGCTTATTTCTTTACTCAAAATTCAGTTAATCCTGATTCAGTAATATCAACTGATGAGACACTAACCAATGCAACTTCGTCAGATCAACTAGACGGTCAATCAATTGATGAAGGAAAAACCATTATCGGCGGCTCAATTGAGAAGCGCGATATCATCGCTTATCATTATGGCACCGGTGCCAAAGAACTCTTGTTTATTGGTGGGATTCACGGTGGCTATGAATGGAACACAACTCTTGTTGCTTACGAACTAATGGATTATTTAGAAGCCAATACTAATACTATTCCTGAAAATATAAAGATTACTGTCATTCCTGTCTTAAATCCAGATGGTCTTAATAAAGTAGTGGGAACAACTGATCGTTTTACTCAAGCTAACGTCTCGGCTTCAAGAGAAACGGTAATTGCTGGTCGACTTAATGCCAATGGAGTGGACCTTAATCGTAATTTTGATTGTGATTGGCAACCGAGCGCTGTCTGGCAAAAGACAAAGGTTAGTGGTGGTAGTCAAGCTTTTTCTGAACCGGAAAGTCAAGCCTTTAAAAATTATACCGAGAGCCATCAGCCGACCGCCGTGGTTGTTTGGTATAGCGCGGCTGGTGGTGTTTTTGCTTCCAATTGTGACAAGGAAATTTTGCCGGCAACTAAGATTTTGGCTAAAACTTATGCCGACGCTTCCGGTTATCAGGCCTATGACAATTTTGACTTCTACGAAACAACTGGTGATATGGTAAATTGGCTAGCGAAGAAAAATATCCCGGCTATTAGCGTCATCCTCTCGACCCATGAAGATACCGAGTGGATCAAAAATCAAGCCGGCGCGGAAGCTTTAATCAAATATTACGCTAATTAAATGAGATCATTTTTCGCGGGACGGAGAATTGTCTTCGCTATTATTCTTGTCGTTCTTGGTATTGGTTTAGTTGTTGGTTTGGTTTTTTTTAGTCATCGAGGTGAGCCGACGACAATCATCACTGAAACAGCTAGTCTTGGTCCTCAATATTCAATCATTGGTAAATCAATTGAGAACCGAGCGATCGAAGCCTATACCTACGGACAAGGAAAAACTCATCTCTTGTTTGTTGGAGGGATTCATGGTGGTTATGAATGGAATAGTGTTCTCTTGGCCTACCGATTTATGGATTATTTAGGGGAAAATCTCGATTTTATTCCCTCTAATTTAAGAGTGACAGTGATTCCGTCAGCCAATCCTGATGGTGTTTATCTCGTCACCAGCAAAGAAGGACGTTTTGTGATGACTGATGTTTCAACCGATAAGGCCGTGTTAGAAGCTGGGCGATTTAATGCCCAAAAGATTGATCTTAATCGTAATTTTGATTGTAAATGGCAACCCGAGAGTACTTGGCGAGAAACCATAGTTAAGGCAGGATCAAAAGCTTTTTCTGAACCAGAAACAATGGCCATTCGAGATTTCGTTTTAAAACAAAAGCCGGCGAGCGTAGTTTTTTGGCATAGTCAAGCTAACGCAGTCTATGCTTCAGAATGTGAAGAGGGTATTTTGCCGGAAACACTCAGATTGGTCGATGCTTATAGTCAGGCTTCAGGCTATCAAGCTATCAAATCGTTTAATAATTATGAAATTACCGGCGACGCTGAAGGCTGGCTGGCTTCGATCAAGATTCCAGCCATTACTGTCGAACTTAAGACTCACGAGGTGGTTGAGTGGGAAAAAAACTTAGCTGGTATTAAGGCACTTTTCAAATATTTTAGTCGGGAAATTCAATATTGACAAAACTACCATAATCTGCTAATCTGGTAAGAGGATGCTCAAAAGAGGGATCAGTGGCGATTGTCGCTACCACTTCGATTAAAGCCTGGTCTTTGAATAGGGAGAAATGTTATGGGTATGAGACTCAGTTTCAGACAGGAACAAAAGCAACGTCAGGTCCAGCGCCTGACACTGGCCCAGCGTCAACAGGTTAAGGAGTACCAATTGTCGGTACATCTCGACCTAGTCAGTACACTTCACGACGGAGTGAGATACCGTCCGGAAGCAACGTGCCCGAGCTGTTTTTGGGTACTAACCCCGCTTGAGATCATTCAGGGATTCCTCTCAAATCCCAATGATTTCACCACCGCCTGCCCAAAATGCAAGCATCGGTTCCCGCCCAAACTCATCTGGAGCAACGAGGATGTCCGGGCTGAGCTCTCCTTCCTTTGTGAAGCTCAAACGGTGACAAGGTTGGAGGACTTGAAGACTCTTAACCCAGGAGAGATTCTCCAGCAAGAGCCAGCCATCTACCACAGTGCCATTGCTCACTATGGCCTACTCAAGAACGCCTTCGACGCCATCGATATCGACTACCGGTTCGACGAGGTGGCCGACGTCAAGACGAAGATCGAGCCGTTCTTCGGTCTTCTGCCGGATACGGTGATCGCTCGCCTGTCTGGACTCAAAGTCGGAACCGTTCGCCGGTTGCGCAAGAGCGCGAAGATTCCGGCTTGGACCTACCGATCCGCGTTGACAGACTGGGAGGAAGAAGACTTAACCCAGTCTCCGGTTTGAAAGACTCCCCCTCCCCCGCTCGCCAACAAAGGAAACCGTTGGTGGGCGGTTTTCTTTTTTTACTAAAATTTGGTTATACTCTTAATATATGAAAAATAAGTCAATTGTTCTTGCTCTTGGCGTTGTTGCGATAATTATTATTATCATTATTGGATTCTTTGTTTTAACCAAATTTAACCAAATTGGCCGGAATATTGACAAGTTTAGTAATAATCCCCGCTATAGCACGAAAATCACCGGCTTGGATCTAATCCAAAAAGCTCAAGACAGTGATAAAATTAACTTAGAGACTGCTTTGATTTACAAAGTCAAATTCTTGTTTAATGATCCGACTTTACCGAAAGAGTATTTTACTCCCAATGCCCCGTTTGAAGATAGTGGTACTTTTGCCGAAGTTCAGGAAAATTGGACAAAGCTTTCTCTTGAAACTAAAAAGACTTTAAAACCTTATTTTTTGCGACCAGATAATCCGGACAGTTTTATTAGTAAAATTTTAAACGGTGAAATTTCAGCACCCGCTACCAGCTATCTAAAACTCATCAATCAAGCTCAGGCTTTTGACCGACCGACTACCTATAAAACGACTAACGCCCTAAACACGACCGACGGCAAAATCAAAGTTTGGTATCCAGAAAAAAGGGAGATCATTAACGGTCAAGAAAAAATCACTAAGCTTTATTATGGCACGGCTCAAAAAATTGTTGCTAATTTAAACAAAGACGGTGCCTATGCCCAGTATGTTGGACTTTTAGGGCAAATTCCGCCGTCGGACAACAATTTGGGTGGCGATAATAAAACTGATATTTATGTCGGGCCGAGCAATTATGCTCATCTACTTAATGGTGACGACACTTCATCCTTGGGTGTTAATGTCCCAGATAATGGTACTGGCCGTTCGAGCTTCATTGTTATTCGAGAAAACTTGGGTGACAAAGATTTAAAAACCACAACCGTTCATGAATTATTTCATGCTTTTCAGCGCGCCTTTGATTGTACTATGGCAAAGAGCAATTGGTGGTGGATTGAAGGCACAGCAACCTGGTCCGAAGATTTTATTTATCCCCAAGAAAATACTGAACAGGGACATGTTGGTAATTTCGTCCCCAAGCCAAACTTAAGTCTGTTTAAGAATGGTGATAATTTTGAGTATGGCGCTTATGTTTTCCCTTTCTACTTATCTAAGACTTACGATCGCAGTATCGTCACTAAAATCTTTGAAGGTTGCAAATCAGCCGGTACCCCTCTTGCCAGTACGGAAAAAACCATTGACGGCGGATTTAAAAAAAATTGGAAAGAATTTACTCTCTGGAATTATAATAAGAAACCAGTTCTAAACTATAAAAACGTTGACTTAAGTAAAACTTTTCCGGACGATTCTTCAGAAACCGGCCCTAATACCGAGACTAATTTTATTGGTGGTTTG
>CAZRQY010000047.1:0-4571 GCA_964602495.1 uncultured Candidatus Saccharibacteria bacterium | reverse complement strand
AGCTCAAGACCTGATGGCCGAAATCTCCAAAATTCAACCGGTCAGTACCATGACGAAGGAAAGTGTGGGAATAATTGAGGACCAAGAATTGATCGCCTTAGGTAGTTTCAATACGGCCGATTCTTTGAGCGTTTTGATTGAATATGCCTATATTTATGAGGCTTTTATGCAGATGACCACCAGACGAAACGCTTTTATTGACCGAGCCGCTTTGTCAACCGCGACCGCTCTGAATAATCTCTTTGAATCGCAAATTTAGACTTGACTATAGGCAATTTGACAGAGAACTGCTATAATTAAGACATATTAATAATTAACCAACATTACGCATGGCAAAAGCTAATTCAGCGTTTATGAAGCCAATGACGATCAGCGATGATCTCGCGGTTGTTGTCGGTAAGGGACCAATGCCCAGATCAGAAGTTGTTAAAAAACTTTGGGTCTATATCAAGGACAAAGATCTCCAAGATCCTCAAAATAAGCGCGATATCATTGCTGACGAAAATTTGAAAAAAGTTTTTGACGGCAAGACAAAGGTTAACATGTTCGAGATGACCAAGCTTGTTTCCAAGCATCTTTCATAAGGGATCAATCAGACTCTCAAAACAGCCCCGGGCTTCGTCCGGGGCTGTTTTTCCGGCCGGCCAATCCCCGAACTTAAACCGTTCTAGACTTAGCACTCGGCTTTTTTTCTGTTATGATTAATTTATGACTAGCACTAAACCACGTTTATATTTTGTATTAATTATTCTAAGCCTTTCTCTTGTCTTATCTTTTCTGGTCTTTCGGCCTTTCCTCTACTCCTTAATTTTGGCTCTAGTCTTTGCAATTATCTTCCAACCACTTTATAAAAAAATCCTCAGGTTTGTTTGGCATCAGCCTTGGTTAGCGGCTATTTTAACAATTTTGATCTTAGTTGTTTTTATTCTTGTGCCACTGACTTTTTTAGCTATCCAAATTTTTTACGAAGCGCAAGGTCTTTATTCAACTTTAGTTGATGGTCTAAGTAATCAAACTTTAAACAAACTTTTACCAGGTTTTGGTCAAAGCTTGAGTAATATTTCTCCCCTGGTCAATGATCTGTCATTAGACATTAACCAACACCTAACAAGTTTTTTGGGCTTCTTGGTCCGAAATCTAGGTGTTATTTTTTCTAATCTGGCGAAGATCTTGACTAACCTTTTCGTTTTTCTGGTTGCTTTCTTCTTCCTCCTTAAAGATGGTGACCGATTTAAACAAAGAATTATATACCTTAGCCCCTTGTCTAAAGACGACGACGGCCTAATCATTAAAAAAATTACCCAGGCAATTAATTCGGTAATTAAAGGCAGTTTACTCATTGCCGTTTTACAGGGAATTTCTTCTTCCCTTGGCTTTATTATTTTTGGCGTTCCTAACCCAATAATGTGGGGAACTTTGGCGGCAATTGGTGCCCTCGTTCCCAGTGTTGGTACCGCCATTGTTATTGTCCCAGCTGTTATTTATCTATATCTTACGGGACAGCTTATTAGTGCTTTGGGCTTATTAGCCTGGGGAATTTTGGCGGTTGGTTTAATTGATAATTTCTTGGGACCCAAATTTGTGAGCCAAGGAGCTGGCCTTCATCCCCTCCTGATCCTGCTCTCCGTTTTGGGTGGATTAAGTTTTTTTGGCCCAATTGGTTTTATTTTAGGACCACTAGTAATTGCGATGTTAATTGTCTTACTTGATATTTACGCAAGTATTATCAAGTAATTAAGATTGAGTCTTTTTCAAAAATAAGGCGGGGGGTAAGAGAATCAAAGAATAAATCACCATAAAAATTGGTAAACCAATCAAACCATAAACAAGCCCTAACAAAATACTGCCTCCGAAAAATCCATTGATCAAACTGTCGATGATCAATCCGTAAATTCCCCCCAAAACAAAAATCCCAATTAGGGAATAGTTTTTTCGTTTTTGAATAAACCAAAAAGAAAGCAGGGCCAAAAAATAGATCGGTAAGGTTATCGCTAGATTAATTAGGAGATTAGAGCTGACAGTAACGCCACCGGCCCCCAGCGCTTTTTCCCAGAACCAAAAAATCATTTCCACAAACACGGCACCAGTCAGGCCTAATAATAAAAATTTTATTATTTTAAATCGGGGTTTTTGCACTAGCCAATTAGTAAATCCCTGATTTTCTTCATAAAAAAGAAAGGACAAAAGTCCGACGGTTAGCGCTACCGTCGCTACCACTTTATTGGTATTATCCGGTCCAGAAATCCAAATGACTAATAAGATGATATCCAGAATAAACCAGCTTAATAAAAATTTAGGTATTTTTTCTAAAACAAGTTTAGGAGAAAACACGATAGGTTAATCATATCAAGATTTTGGCCTTGCTGAAAGTCCCAAAAAATTGTAAATTAAAGTGGTCCGAGAATTGGGCTCGTAGCTCAGCTGGTAGAGCGCTACATTCGCATTGTAGAGGTAAGGGGTTCGAGTCCCCTCGAGTCCACCGCGAGAAATTGGACCCATAGCTCAGTTGGTTAGAGCGTTCGATTCACATTCGAAAGGTCAGAGGTTCAAATCCTCTTGGGTCCACCAAACGAAACTTATCTTTGTCTAATAATCCCCGCTGGCGTAAGTCGGCCATTTTTTCGGTCGATAATAGGTGAAAACCGATTTTTTGGTGAGCTTTAATTGATGACTGATTATTCTCACTAATCGTCGCGTAAAGAGTTTTAAGCTCATGACGCTCAACGAGGAGATCATAAATTTTACCGGTCAGACTGCGACCGCGATATTCCGGTTTTAATAAGATTTGAACAAAGCCCGTGTCTGCCAATGAAACATTTTTCGGTGGTAAATAGCCAACAATACCAGCTGGCAGGCCATCGACTAAAATAGTGTGAAAATATTGTTCTCCCCCAAGCGCTGGCCCCTTAATATATTGATTATCATCAATTGAATCAAAAAACTCCTGATTGAACTCACCAAGACCAATTTCTGAATATTCAGTAAGAAACATCATTAATATTCTACCATAAACTGCTAATAAAGATTGTCCACGATGTCAACATTGACCCCGAGACCGAAGTCAGGTAGATTGGTTAAGTATTATCAGCCCCGACTGAAAATCGGGAATAATTAAGATTATTATGGACGAAAATCGATCTTCCCTTATTGCCCCGATTGCCATTGTCATTTGTATTTTGATCATCGCGGGCGCTTTCTATTATCAGAGCCAAAGACCGGCTAGTGATCAGCCGACGTCTTCGGTATCAGAGGAACTTGGTCAAATCTTGACTATCGCTAAGGATATTAATCTGGCGAAATTCCGACCAATTGATTCGACCGACAAAATACGCGGTTCGGTTGAGGCACCAATTAAATTGGTTGTTTACACTGACCTTGAATGTCCAGCTTGTAAATATTTTCATCAACAACTTGAAATCGTTGAAGCTGAATACGTCACAACTGGCTCAGTCGCAATTGTCTATCGAAATTTCCCTTTGGATTCCCTCCATCCGAAAAGTCGGGCTGAACATTTGGCCACCGAATGTGTCAACGAGATTGGTGGTTTAGATAAATATTGGCAATTTGTCGATAAGATTTTCGAAATCACCCCATCTAATAATGGCCTTGATTTGGCTAAATTAAACGAAGTCGCTCAAACACTCGGAATTGATACTGAAGTCTTTGAATCTTGTTTAGCCACTAAAAAATACGCCTCTGAAATTCAGGCTAGTGTTGACGAAGCGATCGCTCTAGGCGTTCCCGGTACCCCCTTCTTTGTTTTAGTAACTCCCGATCAAAATATTCCCGTTTTCGGTGGTGTTCCGGCAGAAAATCTTTCCGCTGCACTAGACCTATTGCTTGCTGAAACTTCTAGTCCGGTTGCGACTAGTACCGTCTCAAATTAATAACCCATTAATTTCTTCGCCTTCTCATGTTGACGAATTTTCTCGTGAGCCTTGGCTTCAATTTGACGGATACGTTCACGGGTGACACCAAATTCCTTACCGACTTCTTCAAGCGTCCGCATAACCCCATCTTTCAGACCATGTCGCATCTCTAAAATCTTTTGCTCTTTAATTGTTAAGTCTCCCATAATCTCGTCAATCTGGTCACGTAAAATTCGACGGGAAGAATCCTGACCAGGTGAAGCGATCTTTTCATCGGCAATAAATTCTCCTAACGTTGATTTCGCATCATCGTTATCGGTTGGTTTATCAAGACTGGCAGTACTTTGGTCAATTTTTTCAATGGTATGAATTTTGGCTACATCTAAACCCATTTCGGTCGCGATTTCTTGAGGTAAGGGATCACGCCCTAAATCTTGAGACAAACGGCGATAAACTTGTTTATATTTGGCAATCGTTTCTACCATGTGAACAGGGATACGAATGGTGCGCGACTGATCAGCCAGAGCGCGAGTCACGGCCTGTCTAATCCACCAAGTGGCATAGGTTGAGAATTTATAACCCTTACGCCAATCAAATTTATCAACCGCCTTAAAGAGGCCAATATTCCCCTCTTGGATTAAATCAAGTAAAGAGAGATTTTGACTTCGGCCAATATATTTTTTAGCAATCGAAACAACTAAT
>CAZRQY010000046.1:0-4573 GCA_964602495.1 uncultured Candidatus Saccharibacteria bacterium | reverse complement strand
AACCTTTATAGCGCTGGATCGAAATTTTAGCTGATTTGGTTTTTGTTTCGGTTTCTTCTTCACCCCCACTCTCTTTAACATCTGTCTCTAATTCTGGCTCTTCAACTTCTTTAATTTCAGCTTTTTTACCACCGAGCATTTTAATCACCTTTTCTTTTTCCTCATCGCTGTAAGCATAAAGTGCTTCCTTGCCTTTTTTAATTTTATATAACGGCGGTTGAGCAATAAAAATGCGACCTTCATCAATCAAGGACTTATAATAACGAAAGAAAAAAGTAAGAAGCAAAGTGGTAATATGCGCTCCGTCGACATCAGCATCAGTGGCAATAATAATTTTATGATAACGAAGTTTGGTTAGATCCAACATATCGCCGATACCCACTCCCATGGCAATGATGAGTGATTTGATCTCTTTGAAAGCCAACATTTTATCAAGGCGGGCTTTCTCCACATTTAAAATTTTACCCTTGAGGGGCAAGATTGCTTGAGTATAACGGTCACGTCCTTGTTTACCTGAACCGCCAGCTGAATCACCCTCGACAATAAAGATTTCCGATTCTTCCGGATTACGACTTTGACAATCAGCTAATTTACCGGGTAAGGTCATGCCTTCAAGTGCCCCTTTGCGAATAATACTATCCTTGGCCGCTTTAGCCGCCTTGCGTGCCTTAAGCGCTAAAACTGACTTACTAATGATGGCTTTAGCGTCATCCGGGTGTTCTTCCAGGTAGGCATTAAAAGCCTCACCAAAGACCGTTTCTACCGCCCCACGAGCTTCAACACTACCCAATTTAGCTTTAGTTTGACCTTCAAATTGTGGGTTGCGTAATTTTACTGACACGACGGTGGTCAGTCCCTCGCGCACATCATCCCCAGTTAAGCTCCCCTCGCTCTCCTTGAGAATATTATTTTTCTTACCGTAATCATTTAAAATTCGAGTAAGAGCCGTTCGAAAACCGGTTAAATGCATTCCTCCCTCTGGCGTAATTGTATTATTGGTAAAACTAACTTCTTTGGCATCAATATCATTGACATATTGAAGAGCAACTTCAACCGCCACTCCGTTTGTCTCTTTTTCAACATAAAAAATTTCTCGATGAAGTGGTTTATCTTGGCGATTATAATGACGAACGAGTGATAATAGTCCGCCTTCAAAATAAAAAGTTTTTGATGGAACTTCTAATTCAAGCTCTTTCAAGTAAAAAATTTTATTAAGGTCAATCTTCCCAGCTTCGCGAGCATCAATTACTCGAATGCGCAAACCCTTAACTAAATAGGCTTGCCCACGCAGATGATTAACTACCCGATCCCAATCATAGATAATTTCAGGAAAAATTGCTGGATCAGGCTGCCAAGCGATAATCGTCCCGTGTTGTTTAGAGCTAGCGATTTTTTTGACATTATATTTTTTCTTGCCTTGTGCGTACTCTTGTATGTATTTACCACCATCGCGATGCACTTCGGCTTTAAGCCAAACCGAAAGAGCATTAACAACTGAAGCGCCAACTCCATGTAAACCGCCAGCAATTTTATAACCTTCACCTTCGAATTTACCACCAGCATGGAGAACCGTCAGGACTGTCTCAAGAGCCGAGACTTTGGTTTTTTTATGTGTCTCGACTGGAATACCCGCTCCATTATCAGCCACCCGAACAACCCCGTCGGGCAACAAAGCTATTTCAATTTCACTACAAAAACCATTCATTGCCTCATCACGTGAATTGTCAAAAATCTCAACTAAGAGATGATGAAGACCATCAGTTCCAGTTGAACCAATATACATCCCGGGGCGCTTACGCACCGGTTCAAGACCCTCGAGAACGACAATATCATCGGCCTCGTATTTCCGTGTTTTAGGGCTACTCATAAGGTTATTATAGCATAAGGCACCCCAAAAAGAAACAAGCTTTTGAGACGATTTTACTAGCGAACTTCGAAGTCGGTTTGGCTCTCCAGAGCCTTAATTATCAAGTCCATTTGGGCATTGGCTTCGTCATCAGACAAGGTTTTGGAGTTAGATTGGAAGACTAAACGAAAAGCCTGTGATTTTCTGCCCGCTTTAGAGAATTCATCGAAAAGAATGGGGCCTTCCACGCATAATTCACCAGCAGATTTTTTAATAATGTCAACCACCGTTTCGGTTTCGATATTTTCTGGCACCCAAACCGCCACATCACGAACGATGCGCGGATAAACCGAAACTGGTCGATAATTAATAATTCGATTTATGAATGGATCTAGATTGTTAGCGATATTTTTAAAATCAAAATCAGTCAATTTTTTTTCTAATATCTCAATTACTTTTTTTGGTTTTTTGCGACCCAAACCGGTCACTAGTCGGACTTCTTCCCGATCTGCGGTAAAAACCGTACCAATTTCAAAAAGTTTAACTTCCTCGTGATCAAATAAAATTCGATTTAAATTAAATTCAATGGCCTTTTTCATTCCTTCACTTAGATTATCTCGTAAATAGGCTTTGTCAGAAGCTAATGGCTTTTCGACCCGAACTTCACCATGATCGACAAAAGTATACCCATAAATTTCGGTATAACCACGATCGGTAAACATCGCTCGCGCCTGATTGGCTAAAATAAAATCTGGATTATGTTTAACGACAAGATCGGCCGTTAGGGTGCTCGATGAAATTTTGTCATAACCATAAAGCCGCACTACCTCGTCGACTAAGTCTTCTTTAATATTCAAATCCTGGCGTTCAGCTGGAATGAGTGCCAATAATTGAGTTTGATCATTTTTCATTTTAGTCACAACTTGAACTCGTACCCGTTTAAGAAAATCTATCACCTGTTCTTGGGTTAGCTTAATTCCTAAGAGATTATTGATTTGTTCAATCGTAAAAACAATTTTTTCTCGAGCGATCGTTTCATCGGGTAAAGACCAAGATTCTTGAGTCTTAAGATTCGGAAATAAAGCACTTATTTCTCTGGCTAAATCAAGCGGAGTTTTAATCTCCGCCGCCCGATCGGGTAAAATTTTAATTTCCAACTCCCAATCATTTTTCCCTTTGGGAATTATTTCTTCAACTTCCCAGGCCTGCAAGGTTAATAATTCGGCTAGTTTTTCAACCGTTGGCAATGGTTCAGTAAAATATTTTTCTAATTCTCGATAAATAAAACGCATAAACTTAAAATTGTTTTAGAAAGCGCAAGTCGTCGTTATAAAAATGGCGAATGTCTTCAATCTCGTATTTGATCATGGCCAAACGATCAATGGTGCTTCCAAAAGCAAAACCTTGCCAATCATCAGGATTAATTCCCGCCGCCTTGAAAACATTGGGATGAAGCATGCCAGCGCCACAAACTTCTAACCAGCGATCGCCCCATTTGATATCCACCTCCACTCCGGGTTCGACAAAAGGGAAAAAGCTTGCTCGCAAACGCATCTCAATTTCCTGATCGAATAATTCCCGATAAAAGCGCTCCAGGGTCCCCTTTAAATCAGCCATGGTAATCTTACCTGGCTTATCAATGGCTAAACCGTCAAATTGATAAAATTGCGCCTCGTGAGTAGCGTCAGTTGCCTCATTGCGAAAAACTCGGCCAGGCGAGACCACCCGCAAAGGCAATTGTTTTTTAGCCAACTCGCGCAAAGAGACAGCGGTCATGTGAGTACGCAACAACGAGCCCTGATCCTTAGGTTTGAGCCAAAAAGTATCTTGCATGGCTCGGGCCGGATGATTGGCTGGTACATTGAGAGCATCAAAATTATTAAACTCTGTCTCTATTTCCGGCCCCTGGGCAACCGAAAAACCCATCGCCTCAAAGATTTTTGAGGCTTCCCAAATTATTTGTGTTAAAGGGTGAAGATGCCCGATTTCCTCTCGTTCCGCCATCTTTAGATTATAACGAAAATCAAAGGGAATTCAAATTTACAATCTTGGAGCCGGTGGCAGGAATCGAACCCGCGACATCCACTTTACAAAAGTGGCGCTCTACCAACTGAGCTACACCGGCAATACTTCGCTAAAGCTTTGTAGTGTAAACTTATTTTTCAATTTTTTCCTTCGGTATTCCGTTAGTTTCGTTGTGAGATTCTGCCATAGCTGCTTCTTTATGTTCTTTAATTTCTTTTAGGAAAAACGAAACTTTATCGGCTTTGTGAATATCTTCTGGTCTAGGAGAAGACGCCACAATTCGATTAAAGCGCCTTTCGATTTTAACAATAAGATAACGAGCGGTCGAGACCGAATTTTTGACAAAATGAAGAGAAAAAATATAAAACTTTTTCAACAGAATTTGAAAAAAACGTACAATTCTAAAGGCTAGGTAATCAATGGCCAAATTAGTGATCGCATAATGACTAAACTCGTTATAATTGAGCTTTTTGCCTCGGTTAATTATTATCTGATACCGAAAGATTGCTAACAATGAAGCAAGTGATATTAGGGCAATTATCGCTAAAATATAATAAACCATAAAGTGGTTTTATTCTAATTATTAGTGTCCAAACGAGAAAAACAAGCAACTTCGATTCGTTCGCCAAATTTCTGGATATGATTTTTAATCAAATCATTAACAGTCAAAGTCGGATCTTTAATGAAGGGTTGGGTCAATAA
>CAZRQY010000045.1:0-4575 GCA_964602495.1 uncultured Candidatus Saccharibacteria bacterium | reverse complement strand
AAAAAATTCTTAGACATTGGCGCGCGTATTCCCAAAGGAGTGCTTCTAATGGGGGCGCCTGGTACCGGTAAAACCTTATTGGCTCGGGCAGTGGCGGGCGAGGCCAAAGTGCCTTTTATGTTTCTCTCCGGTTCGGAATTTGTCGAAATGTTTGTCGGTGTCGGTGCTTCGCGTGTTCGTGATTTATTTAATATGGCCAAAAAATCAGCACCGGCGATTATCTTTATCGATGAAATTGATGCCATTGGCCGTCATCGCGGTTCAGGGATGGGGGGTGGTAATGATGAACGTGAACAAACTCTTAACCAAATCTTAACCGAGATGGATGGTTTTGAGCCCACCGAAAAAGTGATTGTCATGGCCGCGACCAACCGACCTGATGTCTTAGATCCAGCCCTGCTTCGCCCGGGACGTTTTGATCGAAGGGTGATTCTTGATCAACCTGACAAAAAAGATCGTGAAGAAATTTTATTAATTCACTCAAAGAAAAAGCCACTCGGCGAAGATGTTAACATGACGGTCATTGCTGAGCGTACCCCGGGTTTTTCGGGTGCTGATTTAGCCAATATCATGAACGAAGCTGCTATTTTGGCCGCTCGCGAAAATCGTCAAAAAGTCACTCAATATGATTTATTACGCTCGGTCGAGAAAGTAATGCTTGGCCCAGAACGAAAAAGTCATATTCTTTCCGTCCAAGAGAAAAAAATTACTGCTTATCACGAGATCGGCCATGCCTTAGTCTCTTCACTTTTAGAACACGCTGATCCGGTGCATAAAGTTTCGATTATTTCTCGCGGGAACGCCGCCGGCTACACCCTTAAACTTCCTTTTGAAGATCGCAAACTCCAGTCGCGCAAAGAATTTTTGGCTGATTTAATTATGGCCTTAGCTGGTTATGCCACTGAAAAAATGATTTTTGATGATTTAACAACCGGTGCTTCCAATGATATTCAAGTCGCTACCGCCTTGGCTCGCGATATGGTTACTCGTTATGGCATGAGCGAAAACCTTGGTCCGATTGCTCTTGATTCCAGTGCTCGTGCTAGTGCCACGGGAGGCTGGTTAGCCGAGAAGGTTATTTCGGAA
Organism: uncultured Candidatus Saccharibacteria bacterium; assembly: GCA_964602495.1. Classification (GTDB taxonomy): domain Bacteria; phylum Patescibacteriota; class Minisyncoccia; order Phycocordibacterales; family XYD1-FULL-46-19; genus CAIPHT01. Next base: position 3,489 of record CAZRQY010000045.1, on the reverse strand, counting down.
AATACCTCAATGCAAATTGATAAGGAAGTGAGTAACTTAATGAATCAAGCCTTGGCCCAAGCGGAGGAAATTCTTAAAACTAACAAAAAAGCGCTCGACAATATTTCAGCCGAACTTATTAAAGTAGAAACTTTAGAGCGTGAAGATTTCGAAAAGTTATTAATCTTAAATGGTATTAAACCTAAGGAGAAACCACAAACAAAGGGGGAAGTTTTCACTCCAGATTTGACTGGAACAGAAGTTGAAAAATAAATGACAACCAAAACACTTAAGGTTAAACCAATCCTTCTAGACACTTATTTGGCGGTCATAAAAAATAGTCTTGATTCTAAAACTTGGCGAAATTCTTACGTCAAAATTGGCAATCAGAAGACCGATATAATGAAAAATGGCAATTTAGCTTGCGCGTTTTTTGTTTCTTCGGTTTTAATTCTATTTGGGTTAGTTGAGAAAATTCACGGAACAGTTGCCGGGACGATTGTTGACCTGAAAAAATCTGGTTGGCAGAAAACTAAGAAACTAAAACACGGATCAGTTATTGTTTGGGAAGCTAAAATAGGGAAGGGGGGCGAGAGTCATAAACATATTGGTTTTTATCTTGGCAATAATCTGACGATTAGCAATAATTCTAAATCACGGAAAATCGCCAAACACCATTTTACTTTTGGTGTTAAAAACGGCAAACCGATTCGCGCGATCGAATCGATTTGGACGCACAAAAAACTAAATTGAAAAAGGGAAATTTTTGAGTTATTATTCAAGTATGCGCCTGTAGCTCAATTGGTTAGAGCACGGAGCTTATACCTCCGCGGTTCTTGGTTCGAGTCCAAGCGGGCGCACCAATTTTTGGTCTTACTCAAAATGAAGTTCTTGCTTCTGCGATGAAAGGCGAGCAAGAAAGTCGGAATGATGGGAAAGGTCGGGATCAGCGTCAATAACTTTTTCTGCTTCGAGGCGAGCCGCCTCAACCATTTTTAGATTTTTGATTGCTTCCATGCCGATATCAGAAATACCCCATTGTTTTTCACCAGTGATAGTTCCTGAACCACGCAAAGCAAGATCATATTCAGCTAACTCGAAGCCGTTTTTAGCTTTTATCAGCGCCTTAAGTCGATCTACTGATTTAGCATTTTTACTATCAGAAAAAATATAACAATGAGCCTGATGATTGGAACGCAAAACGCGTCCCCGAAGTTGGTGAAGTTGGGCTAAACCAAAACGTTCAGCGCCCTCAATGACGATGATTGTCGCATTAGGCACATTGACGCCAACTTCAATGACTGAAGTTGAAACTAAAATATCAATATCACCAGCGACAAATTGTTGCATGGTGTCCTCTTTGTCTTTGGGTTTGAGTTTGCTGTGCATCACTTCAACCGTAAATTCAGGAAAAACTTTTTCTTGCAAACGGACGGTTTCGGTTTTAGCGGATTTTACTTGAAGGGCTAGTTCTTTATTCGGATCAGGTTCATCAATTCGTGGACAAATAACATAAGCTTGTCGGCCAGCCTTAAGTTCAGCTCGGAGATGCTCGTAGGCTTCGTCACGCTTATCGGGTGAAATAATTTTAGTAATAATTGGTTTACGACCAGCCGGCATCTCGTCAAGTAAGGTTAAATCTAGATCGCCGTAGACAGTTAAAGCTAATGTTCTAGGAATTGGCGTGGCCGTCATCGACAATAAGTGGGGGAGAGCTTTTTCTCCAGTCTGTTCTGTCGTTTGGCCGGTCTTTTTTCGTACTAATTTTGCTCGTTGCATGACTCCAAATCGATGTTGTTCGTCAATAATCGCGTAGGCTAGATTTTTAAATTCAACTTGCTTTTGGATTAGAGCGTGAGTGCCGACGACAATTGGAATTTCACCGTTGGCGACCCATTTTAAAAGTTGAGTTCGAGAAATATGAGTTGAATTATGCGGATTAATTTTAGACGGAAACTTTTTACATTCTTTGCCGGTAATTAAACCAACTTGGATATTTAAGTGCTCAAAATATTTAATAAATGACTCAAAATGCTGGCGAGCGAGAATTTCGGTTGGGGCCATATAGGAGACCTCTAAACCGGCCTTAACGATGGCGAAAGTCGTGGCCGCGGCTACCATTGTTTTACCTGAACCGACATCGCCCTCCAATAAACGAATCATCGGCTTGTCTTCCGCCAGATCACCAAGAATTTGATCAATGGCTCTGATCTGCGCTTTAGTTGGTTTGAATGGAAAACGGTTTAAAAATTCTTTTAGATCTTGACGATTAACTTTAACGCGAAAACTTGGGTTACTTTGGTAAATCTTTTTATCACGTAAGCGGGCGAGTTGAATAAAAAATACTTCTTCAAAAGCAAAACGTTTCCGCGCTGCCATTGAATCTTCAATTTTTTTCGGCAAGTGAATCCAAATCAAGGCCGTGGACAACTTAGGTAAATTGTATTTTTTCAGAACCTTTTCAGGGAGGGGATCACTTAATTTCTCGTGTTCGCCTTCGCTAATTAATTTTTTAAGATGATAATAGAACCAGCCCGAAGTAACACCCTTTGTTTCCGAATAAATCGGGATCAAATAATTTTCCTCATCCTTCCCATAGGACTGTCCTATGGAAGAGTTATAAAAAAGAGTTTCTTTACCGGCTGACAAGCTAGCCTTTTCAATTATTTCTGGATTAGTGAGATAAAGTTCGCCATGGTCGGCGCCGGCTTTGGGTTTACGTTCGGTGACTCGACCACGAAAAGTGGCTAACGCTCCGACCGCTACTTTTTTAGCCAGGTAGGGCTGATGGAACCAAATAACTTTAATTTTACCAGTATTATCCTCAATTACGGCTTCGCCCATCGGGATTTTGCGCTTCCAGGCCTTACTTGTTTTAGCGCTAAGCACTCGGCCACAAATGATTACTTCATCGCCGGCCTGTAAATTGGAAATACTTTTTTGTGTTCCGGGCTGATCATAACGGGTCGGAAAATGGCGCAGAAGTTTTTCACTACTATCAATTCCCAATCGCGCCAACGCTTTTTGTTGCAAGGGATTTGGTCGAAATAATTTATCAAACCACGGCATTATTTTTTAGAACAAAATTATTCATTATCCGCCCAATTCATCGCTGATAGACAAATTGTCGGGGATATTAGTCGTGGTAGTGGCGACCACCGAGGGAGATTGTGGGGAAGTCTTTAAAATCAAAAAACCCTTAACCGTAATAACTCCAAAAATTATTACAATTAGTCCAATAATTAAATAAATAGTTTTTTTGCTCATTTGAATCTAATTCTAGCACATTAAAAACCGATTGGCAGGGGCCCCTAAATATGGTAAAGTCTAAGGGTCCAAAAACGCAAATTAAGAACACGGAGAGGTGGCTGAGTGGTCGAAAGCGCCTCACTGCTAACGAGGTAGGGGTGTCAAAGCCCCTCGAGGGTTCGAATCCCTCCCTCTCCGCCAATTTTCACTTTTGCCCGAAACGGCAGAATGTGGAGTGTCGCGAAGCGACACGGAATGCCA
>CAZRQY010000044.1:0-4582 GCA_964602495.1 uncultured Candidatus Saccharibacteria bacterium | reverse complement strand
TCCAACCGTGTCCGAGCGACTAAATATAATCCGATTCCGGCTCAACGTAAGCAGCCTAATTTGCAATGGGCGAAAACGGCTGATGGCGTACGGATTAAAATTTGCACTAAATGCCTCAAGGGCGGTAAGAACCTCTTAATTACAACTAAACAAAGTTAAAATCCGACGGTAATCCCGTCGGATTTTAAAGTAATGGTGCCAAGATCCTTGGTTTGAAAAATTTGGGCGCCAGCAGTTTCTAGCCAATTAAGCGTCTCCGGGTTGGGATGACTGTAACGATTATCGGCGCCAACCGAGATAATGGCATACTCGGGTTTGACCATTTTTAAAAAAGTGGGTGAATTAGAAGTTTTGGCGCCGTGGTGACTAACTTTTAAAACATCGGCTTTTAATTTATCTGGAAAAAGACTAGTTAATTGATTAGTTAATTTAGTCGGGGCATCACCGGTAAAAAGAAATGTGGTGCTGGCATAAACAAGTCTGGCGACAATTGAGCTATTATTAGTATCAGGCTTCCCGCCCCGAGGTCCCAACATCCAAGGCTTAGCCGAAAGAACTTCTAGATAAACATCAGGGCTTAAAATTATTTTTGTGCCAACTTGAGCAATTAAGTGCGGAGATTTTTCTTGAGCGATTTTTTCTTCTAAGTTTTTATAAACCGCGGTACTCGCTTCAAAAGCCGGTTCGATAAAACCAGCCACTTGATAGCGCTTAAAAACTTCAGCCAAACCACCAATATGATCCTGATCGGGATGAGATTCCAGAATCAAATCAATTGAATGATCATAAAAAGGCATCACTTGCCCTAATGCGCGAACAACCGACTGATTCGGTCCGCCATCAATCAACACTTGGTTTTTATTTGGGGCAGTAATTAAAATCGCATCACCCTGACCAACATCAAGAAAATTAACAACCAAATATTGACTTGGTGTTTCCCACCAAACAATCAACCAAACTGTGACCGTAAAAATCAATAACAAAAAAATTAACCCCCAACGATATTTCATTAATAAGATTATAACAAACTACCAAACCAGTGTGCGCCGAGAAGGATATAATCAAGGAGAAAATAGGTTGGGTAGCTGATCAGAAGCGATAAATAATAAGACAGAAAGCCGGCCAGACCAGTAGCGAAGCTAAAGAACATGGCCAAAGGCACGGCCGGCAGAACAAAAAGATTAGAAATAAAACCGATTAACGAAGCATTGCTAGCCCGATAAAGAAGCCAGGGATAAACCGCCAATTGGGCACCCGTCGTTGTATAAACTATCTCTTGAAAGCCTCTAAAAACACTACCAAGGACAGTCCTTGGAGAGTCTAAGGCTAATTTTGCCAGTCTAGTCGGAATTACTTTATTTATTATTTTTTCCACAATTGGAGATAAGTAAATTAACCCGAGCGTGGCTAGGAACGAAAGTTGAAAGCCGAGATCAAAGACCAAGAGACGTGGGTTCCACAAAACCATCAGAAAACCGGCAAAAATCAACGCGACGCCGGCATCATAGGTTCGACCGTGATAACGAGCAATCAGGGCGATCGATCCCATCATCGCGGCTCGCACGGCAGCGGCTTCCCCACCAGTCATCAAGACAAACAAAAAGATGGCCCCTAAACCAAGAAGCCATGACCAAGTCGGGGAAAACCAGGAGAAAAATTTTAAAACGCTTTCCGCCACAATGGTGATGTTATAACCGGAAAGAACAATAATATGTGACAAGCCAGCCCGCCGGAATTCAGCTTCAGTTTTTTGGCCCAAACCACCCTTATCGCCCAAAATCAATCCGCCAGCCAAAGTGGCCGCCGGTTCAGGAATCACTTGCTGAAGATTATTTAAAAAATTATTTTTAAGCGTGAATAAATTAGCTTTAATTATTGAACCTTGACCATGAGCAATGATTTTAATTTTGGGATAATAACTAATCGCCTCAATTCCCCGCACTAATAAATAATTCTGATAATCAAAAACTTTTCCTTGATCCGTTAAAAAATTTTCTGGCTTTTGTAATTTACCCATGATTTCAATCAGGTCACCGTAAGTATAATCAGTAAAATTATCGGTAATTACTAAAATTTTCTGATTAGACTGATCTAAGTTAATAGTTAGTCTTGTTGTTTTATCTCGCCGATCGGGATCAACCACAATCAAACCCGAACACTTTGGCTGACATGGTGATTGACGGTGATTAACTGAAGGATTAAGAAAAGAATATCTGAATAAACCGAAGATTAGACCAATAAAAATTAAAATTAAAATGCCAAAAATCTGATTTTTTTGATAAAGGAAAAATAAAAAAATAAAAAAAAGAGCTAAAATCGCAAATAAACCAATTATCGACCAGCCAAAATCAAAAAAACTGGCCAGAAGAACACCCAAAACAAACCCGGCAATTAAAAACACCAAGACTTTCCTTATCCACCCTGACGAAAAATTAACCATTGCTTAAAAAGATTTAAAGTATTATCTTGATATCAGACCACCAAAATAACCGAAACCTTGACTAATCAACCCCTTAACCGAAGCTATCGACCTGGAAAGTCGAGCGTTTCGACTTGGGCCGTATTCGCACCTGGACTCCCACTTTGGTGAGGTGGCAATCGCGATTGCCCCGGGGTGTGTCGGTTCCGGTGTTGGTGGGAGGATGATCGGCCGATCATCCGAAAAAGGGCAGTGACCTCTTCTGCCCTTTTTTTAAATTTTAAAATAATCCTTTCTGCTCCCGCTCCCCCTCGTCCATCGCTTGATTAGCTAATTTATCGGCTTCCACATTTTTTTCCCGGGGAATAAACGTAATATTGAGCCGAGGAAAATCAGCTACTCGCAAATTATGAATTTTCATAAATAAGGGTACTAATTTTGCCTCCTTGACCTGATATTCATGACGTAATTGTTTACCAACCAACTCACTATCCAATTTAATTTCAATGTCTAATTTGCGTATTTTTTCTTTACCGAAAACTTTCTTAAGCGTATCTAACCCAAGTAAAACCGCCTGATATTCAGCTTCATTATTTGTCATTTTACCCAAGAAGAGATGGGCTTTGCGAATAATTTCACCTCGATCATTATAAACAAAAACACCAGCTCCAGCTGGTCCAGGATTACCCCGGGCTCCACCATCAGTATACATCACGATTTTTTCCATTTTTTAATTATAACAGGGGCCAATAAGTTATCAACTATTGTAATTCTTGACATTTTTTATATACTAGACATACTTGTCTTAATAAGATAACAAATTTAGCGACTAAGCAATAAAGACATGACTAAAATTGAAACAAGTTTTCGACGTAAAAAGAGTTGGGGTATGGTTGCCTCGATCAATGTTTATAAGTGCAACCCTAAAAATATTACCAATAAAAAGAAAATCCGAGAATTCGTCATCGAACTTTGTCAGGAGATTAAGATGAAACGTTATGGTCCGACCTTAATTGAGCGTTTTGCCGAAGGCGAGATGGCCGGTTATTCTGCGATGCAATTTATCGAAACTTCAAGTATTACGATGCATTTCGATGATCAGCATGATAATCGCGCTTTTATTGATATTTTCAGCTGTGGCTACTTTGATCACAAAAAGGCGGAACGTTTTTGCCGACAATCCTTGGGCGGAAAAACTTCAAACTCAATCTATTATTTCCGTCACTAGAAAAAAGTTTTAACTGGCTTTTTTTAGATCCACGATTCGCAAACGCAATTCGGGATAGTTTTTGAACATTGATCTTTCGATAGTCGCCAGGAGATCAATCTTCTCCCCTTTTTCTAGTTTAATCTCACCAAAAACATGCGCTGGATTATCAGGAACCGGACTGACAAAGAACCCAATCGCCGGAATATTCTGGCCATTAGATTTTCGAAAAATCAATTCTAAGTGCAAACCGCCATTACCAAAATATTTCACTCTATCAATTTCCAGATCCTTAAGCCAAAAAATGGGTTTGGGGTTATCGATACCAAACGGCGCCAACGGCTCAATAAGTTTATAGGTATCCCAAGTCAATTGATCAATCGTCAATTCCTCGTCAGCGAACAATTCTGTTTCGGTTTTTTCTTTCTTTATTTTTTTATGAGCTGAAATTAGGCGAGAAGTTAGTTCAGAGATCTTTTTTGACTGGAGAGAAAAACCCCCAGCAAGAACGTGGCCGCCAAAATCTAGGAAAAAATCCTTTCCCCCAGCTAAGGTCATAATTTCGATCAAATTAACCGAGCCGTCTGAACGGCAAGAACCCTTAATAACATCATTATCATTTTTACTCCAAAGCCAAACTGGTCGGCCATATTTCTCAACTAAGCGCGAACTGGTTAAACCTAGCATCCCCAGTCCCCAATCAGGCGAACCAGCGACGATAATCGGCGGAAGATTAGCCTCATCAACCTGAAGAACCACTTCTTTGGTGATTTTTTCCACCGCTTCTCGTCGTTCTTTATTCTTGTCCTCTAGGTGTTTAGCAATAGTTATAGCCTCAGTCTCGTCGTCAGTCGTTAAGAGGTAATAAGCTTGTGAAGCGTGCGACATTCGGCTGGCCGAATTAATTCGCGGACCGATCATAAAACTGATATCATCCTCGACCACATTAGCCGGTT
>CAZRQY010000043.1:0-4717 GCA_964602495.1 uncultured Candidatus Saccharibacteria bacterium | reverse complement strand
AAAATTGCCAACATGTTAATTAAAAAATTACCAAATATTTCAACCGAAGAGTTTTTAGAAAAAACCAAAGACCTTGAAGGACGACTCTTTCCCGATACCTATTTCTTATCTTCATACGACACCGTTGAGGACATTATTTATGAAATGAATCAGAATTTTAATGAACGGATCAGTTCACTCAAATTGGACATTGTCCTTTCCGGCAAATCACTTAATCAAATATTAATCATGGCCTCAATTATTGAGGGGGAAGCTAGAATTGATGAGGATCGTCACTTAATTTCCGGTATTTTATGGAAACGACTCGCGATTGATATGCCTCTGCAAGTTGACGTGGCTAGAGAAACTTACAAACAACGCGGTTTACCGGCGGCCCCGATCAATAATCCCGGACTTAAAGCGATGGAAGCAGCGATTAATCCAGAACCTTCGCCATATCTTTATTACTTAACCGGACGAGACGGTCAGATGTATTATGCTGAGGATTTTACTGGACATAAAAAGAATCGGCGCTTATATTTGGATTAAATTTGACAATAATAAGTAATTCTTGTACTGTTTGAGGTAGAAGGAGGATCCAATTGTGATTACGGAGAATATTTGCAATGAAAAGGTAGACTGTCCGGTGGCAGGTTGTCCCTGTTTTTTCCGGATAACCGAGACTGATGCATTCAGTCATCATCTCCAAACTCATCATCCGGAAGAGGTCAAAGAGGTTCTGGAATTGGCCGGCATGAGCGATTCGGCCCAACAGGCCAATCGACTCCGGGATGGGTTCGCCCAGGCTTAGGCTCTGACCACTCCGATTTTCAGGCGCCCAAGGAGATCCTTGGGCGCCAGTTTTTTGTTTATATGAAGAAAGTAAAAAATAAAAAAGTTTGTGCGAAACATGTTCAAAGGGTTTTTGTGGGCATGTCGGGCGGAGTTGATTCGTCAGTTTCGGCTGCCTTATTAAAAAAAGCTGGTTTTGAAGTAGTTGGGGTGTTTATAAAAATCTGGGAACCTTCTTTTAATTCCTCGACGTTACTTGGAACAACTTGTGATTGGCGAGAAGAGAGACGAGAGGCGAGACGTGTCGCTGCTCATTTAGAGATACCGCTCCTAACTTTGGATTTAAGCCGAGAATATAAAAAGAGGGTCGTCGATTATTTCATCGCCGAGTATAAAACCGGGCGAACACCAAATCCTGATGTCATGTGTAATAAACATATCAAATTTGGCGTTTTCTATGACTGGGCGATGGCTCATGAGGCATCTGCCTGCCGGCAGGCAGGGATCTTTGTAGCCACTGGGCATTACGCTAGGATCGCTACCAAGCCTTCTTTTTGTTTCGCTAAGGCAACCGATCAAGACAAAGATCAGACTTACTTCTTATGGAATTTAAAATCAAACCAATTATCAAAAATTCTCTTTCCGGTTGGCGGTTATACCAAGACTCAAGTGCGTGCTCTGGCTAAAAAATTCGGCTTACCTAACGCCGATAAAAAAGATAGTCAAGGTCTTTGTTTTATTGGCAAGATTGATTTTAAGGATTTTCTCAAAAAAGAAATCAAAGAAAAACTTGGGAACGTTTTGACTGACAGAGGAGAAGTAATTGGTCAACATAATGGCGTGATGTTTTTTACCTTGGGCGAACGCCACGGTTTTACTGTTTTTGCCAAAAAATCGAATGAGAAACCCTATTATGTAATCGCTAAAGATATTAAGAAAAATACTCTCACCGTTTCGCAAAATCCGCACACTATTAGCGCGGAAAAATTAGCAGTAAAAATAGAAAAGACTAACTGGATTAGTAAGCTACCAGCTAAAAGCGACCAGCTCCAAGCTAGAACCAGATATCGCCAACCACTCCAGCCCTGCCATTTAACTCAAATTGACAAACAAAAAAGCATCGCAACCATTATCTTTACTAAGCCCCAATTGGCTGTGGCTGGTCAATCATTGGTGTTTTACGACAAAAATGTCTGTCTCGGCGGAGGCATAATCATCTAGATTCTATATTTTTACTTAGTTTTAGAATTTTGCTAAACTTAATCCCAGTGACTTCTGAAGAAATTCGTCAAAAATTTTTAACTTTTTTTGAAGAAAAGGGACATAAAGTTATTCCCTCGGCTTCACTCGTGCCAACGAATGATTCATCAGTTCTTTTTACGACAGCCGGCATGCAACAATTTAAACCTTATTACACGGGTGAAAAAGATCCGCAGGTAGATTTTGGTGTAAAAAATACTGTTTCAGCGCAAAAATGCGTCCGCACTTCCGACATTGACGAAATTGGCGACGATATTCATTTGACCTTTTTTGAGATGTTGGGCAACTTTTCCTTCGGTGAATATTGGAAAAAAGAAGCAATTAGTTGGGCTCATGAGTTTATCACTCAAGAATTGAAATTAGAAATTTCTTACGTTACTGTTTTTTGCGGGTCGGACATTGTTCCTAAAGATGAAGAGTCTAAGGAAATTTGGAAGACCCTTGGGATTACTGATGTTCGTGAAGAGGGGATGGACGATGTTTTTTGGGGACCGACTGGTCAATCAGGTCCCTGTGGCCCAACAACCGAAATCTATTGTCGTAATGCTAGCGGTCAGGACGTGGAGATTTGGAATATTGTTTTTAACGAATTTGAATGTAATGGCTCACGCGAAGCGCTTTTGGCCGGACAAGCAAAATTAGTCCCCTTAGCTGTTAAGGGTATCGATACCGGTTTGGGTCTTGAGCGGATTTTAGTGTCTATTAATCAACAAGATAATGTTTTTCAAACCGATCTCTTTGCACCGATAGTCAGCGAAATAGTTCAACAATCAGCTCAGCCGAACGAAAAAGGCGAGCGCATTGTCGCTGACCATGTGCGGACCGCTGTTTTTATGGTCGCCGATGGTGTTACCCCGTCCAATACCGATCGCGGTTATGTTCTCCGCCGAGTAATCCGCCGAGCCGTTCGTTATGCCGATCAGATGCAAGCTGATACCGATATTATGCGTAAAGTAGTCGAAGTGGTGATTGAAAAATACAAAACAGTTTATCCCGCCCTTGATCAAAATCGCAAGAAGATTTTTGAGGAGTTAAGTCAAGAAGAAAAAAAATTTAGACAGACTCTCGCTTCGGGCTTAAGAGAGTTTGAGAAAAACAGAGATCCATTTGATCTCTATCAAAGTTTTGGTTTTCCGATTGAATTAACTGAAGAATTAGCCAAAGAAAAAGGCGTTGTTATTGATCGAGTTGCTTTTGATGAGAAAATGAAGCGACACCAAGAAATTTCCAAAACCGGTTCAGAACAAAAATTTAAAGGGGGACTAGCTGAGAACGGAGAAATGGAAACTAAGTATCACACGGCTACCCACTTACTCCTCGCCTCTCTTAGGGAAGTTCTTGGGTCAGATATTGTGCAAAAGGGGAGCAATATCACAGCCGAGCGTTTACGGTTTGATTTTAATTGGTCTGAAAAATTAACGCCCGAGCAACTTAAAGCCGTTGAGGATTTAGTTAATCAAAAGATTTCAGAGAAAATTCCAGTGGAAATGCTCGAGTTACCAAAAGAAGAGGCCAAAAAGATGGTCACAGTCTTATCTTTTGATGAGTCTAAATATGGTGATATCGTCAAGATCTACTCAATAGACTCCCCTTCGACAAGCTCAGGGCCGGCTTTTAGCCGGGAATTCTGTGGTGGACCCCATGTTGCCAACACTGGCGATCTCACTCATTTCCATATTACCAAAGAAGAAGCTGTCGCATCTGGTGTGCGACGAATTAAAGCTATTTTGGAATAAACTATGTCAGATATAACTAAATTTCTAAACAAGATCATTTGTGGAGACGCAATCGACGTGATGAAAAAAATGCCAGACAATTCAGTTGATTTGATTGTTACTTCGCCACCGTATAATCTTAAAAATTCTACCGGCAATGGAATGAAAGATGGCCGAGGCGGAAAGTGGGAAAATGCTGCTTTGCAAAATGGCTATTCTCATTATGGTGACAACTTGCCCCATGAAAAATATGTGAAGTGGCAAAGAGGTTGCTTGAATGAGATGATGAGATTAATTCCAGAAAACGGTGCAATTTTCTATAATCATAAATGGCGAGTTCAAAACGGATTATTGCAAGATCGTCAAGATATAATTAATGGCTTTCCAGTCCGACAAATTATAATTTGGAAACGCGCTGGCGGTTTTAATTTTAACTCTGGATATTTTTTACCAACTTACGAAGTAATTTATCTTATCGCCAAGTCAAAATTTAAACTTGTTTCCAAGGCAAATTCTTATGGCGATATTTGGGAAATTCCACAAGAAATGAAAAATGGGCATCCGGCACCCTTTCCAGCTAAGCTAATAGACCGTATAATTTCTTCAACAAACGCTAAAACTATTCTAGATCCATTTATGGGCTCAGGCACAACAGCGATCTCGGCAATAAATTTTAATCGAGATTACGTTGGTATTGATCTCTCTCCAGACTACTGTGAATCAGCTAAAAAAAGAATAAAACAGCATCAGTCGCAATCCAAATTGTTAAAAATATGACCAAGCCAATTATTTATACTAAACTTGCTTTAATTGCCAAGCTCAAACAAATTTCTAAAGAGGGTTTTATCCCCAATGCAAGAAAAGGTAATAGTGGAGGAATCGGCAACACACTTGAAGATTTACTTGGTATTGAGGAAAATAATCTACCAATCCCAAACGCAGCCGAATGGGAATTAAAGGCGCAACGATTA
>CAZRQY010000042.1:0-4744 GCA_964602495.1 uncultured Candidatus Saccharibacteria bacterium | reverse complement strand
CAACCGGTTCACACTTACACTTTGAAGTTCGTGGTGCGGCCAATCCTTTCTAAATTACTCAAAAATATTTTTGGGACGGTACTGAAGAGCTTCGAGTAAATGTTCGTCTTTGATGTCGTTTGAATTGGCCAAGTCGGCAATAGTCCGAGCTAGTTTAATTACCCGATGATAGGCTCGAGCTGATAGGTTTAATCTTTTAGCCGAATCATTGAGTAATTGAGAAGACGAATCGGTGAGGGGTGCGTATTTTTTAATTTCTCTCACATTCATCTCACCATTATTATTGATATTTTTAATATCATAAAATCTTTTATGTTGATGCTTGCGGGCGGTTAGCACTCGTTCGCGAATTTTTTGCGATAATTCACCACTCGATTTATTACTTGATAATTCTTCAGGCTTAATTTGGGGCACATCAAGCCAAATATCAATTCGATCAATGATCGGACCAGAGACCTTGCGACTATATTTTTGAATTTGCGATTGGGTACACGTACAGTCTTTGATTCGCGAACCCTTGAAACCGCACGGGCAAGGATTAAGAGCGGCGATGAGAATAAAACTAGCTGGGAAATTCATTGAACCACGAGCTCGGGCGACACTAATGACCTTATCTTCAAGCGGTTGGCGTAAGGATTCAATTACTTTTTTATCAAATTCGGGAAATTCATCTAAAAACAAAACGCCCCGATGAGCCATAGTAATCTCGCCCGGTTTAGGCCAAGTGCCACCACCGACGAGTGAAACATAAGACGAGGTGTGGTGGGGTGAACGAAAAGGTGGATGAGTGATAAGCTCCTCATCTAATATTCCGGACGCTGAATGGATGCCAGTGACCTCGATAACCTCTTCAATGTTCAATGGTGGCATAATGGCGGTGAAAGCACGGGCCAACATGGTCTTGCCGGTTCCTGGCGGACCGTACATGGCCACATTATGGCCACCGGCCGCCGCGATCTCTAATCCCCTTTTGGCGGTCTGTTGACTACGAATTTCAGCAAAATCACAAGCGTGGTCCTTGTTTGCAATAATAATTTCCGTTTCTTTAACTGGTGAAATTTTTCTGAATTCAATCGGATCGGTTTCGGTGGTTGGCACTGGTGACAAATGGGTGGTTAATTCTTTAAGTGAGCGACAAGGGTAAATTGTAATTCCTCGAATCAAAGCAGCTTCAGTTGCATTTTCTTTTGGCAAATAAATCTCGGTGAAACCTTTTTCTTTAGCTCGCTGGGCGATCAATAACGCGCCAACAATCGGTCGCAAATGACCGTCCAGAGCCAATTCACCAATAAATAATTTATTTTGAGGGTCAAATTTAATTTCACCGGCCGCCACCAGATAACCAAGGGCGATCGCCAAATCAAAAACCGTTCCTTCTTTGCGAATATTGGCCGGGGCCAAGGAAACAATTACTTTTTTGTTGCCTTTTTGCGGGGCCTTAAAACCAGAATTTTTAATTGCCGAATTGATTCGATCTTTAGCTTCCCCGACGGCTTTGTCAGGCAAACCGACAACGGCAAAAGATTGTAAGCCACGATTAATATCTACCTCAACATCAACTAAGTCGGTCTTGAGACCGACAATTTGAGCTGAGTTTATTTTAGCTACCATGCGCTAATTATAGCGCAATTAAGTATCAAAGGTTAAGAGCTTCGTCTTCTTGATTGACATGTTCTCGGCAAGTAATTGAGGCCGGGTCAGCCTCGAGCCTTTCGTCTTCAATTTCTTTCCCGCAAATCCGACAGGTAAAACCTTTTTCGTTAGCCCAAGCAATAGTCCCGTCTATTTCTTGAAGTCGCTCATGAGCATTGTTTAAAAGTTCTTCTCGTCTAACCCGATCTTGATTGGCACTAGGAAAATCGTCAGCCGAAACTGATTTGTCGATTTCTTCTTCATTTAAAACCTGGATTTCTTCAAGCAGAGTTAATCTCATTTTTTCTAACTCGGCTAGATAAAAAGCCGTCTTGTCTTTTTCCTTTCTCGGTAAAAATTCCATTTTCATGATGCACTTATGTTAGCAAAGCAAGTAATTTTGTCAATCGCTAAAATGTCCTTATTTAACAATTGGTTTTGGCGTTAAAAATGAGTTTAAAACTTTTTCCAGAACAAACTCGTTGGTGGTTACGGCGATAGTGTTTTTATCAAACCAAGCATAAACGGCCAAGGTTTCATTATTTGGACCAATCACGATTCGAACGTCACGATTTTTAATCATTTTGTCTTGAAAAAGGGTAAGTCGAATCTTCAATTCTCTGTCCGGATCGATGAAGGGTGATAATAATTGGCTGACAATCCCATTTTCATTATGGAGAAGAGCGTCAGCCGAGTTTTTGTAAGTTTTAGTTTTAAAAATATAAAAAGGCTCAGTCTGGGCTCCAACATGAAGACCCAACATAAAATTGGTCTCTAGAAAACGCAAAAGATCATTTGTTATTATCAATCCGGTACTGGTCGCAAAGATTGTCGGGCCAGCAATTTTTTCCTCAATAACGAGGCCTTGGTCAGTCGTTCGCGATTCTTCGTAAACAAAATAGATATCTTTAATTTTTTCGCGGGACAACTCAGTTGCTTCGCCCAGAGCGCTAAGAGTTTTTAATTTTTGTCTAAGGAGTTCGGGTGAATGAGTCTTTAAGTCAATCGCAATATGTTCGTCAGCAAAAACGAGAGCATCGTGGGTTAATTGAACGGGAGCCCGACTGTCTTCGGTCTTTTGCCAAAAAGACCAAATGATCGTAGTTAATCCACCGAACAACAAAATAAAACTGGAAGTTAGAATAATCGTTTTTTTCCAAGAGACCGTTTTTTCTTCCTCCCTCGGTGTCGAGTCGTTCGCTTGGGCCAGTCTCGCGACGGTCAAACCCTTCTCTTTAACCGCTTCATTCAGGTCGTCGGTGAGAGTGTGGACCGATGATAAACGGCTTTGGGGAAATCTTTTTATCCCTTCGATTTCTTTCCGAGATTTCAGGATTTGTTTGATTTTTTCCTGACGTTGTTTCTCTTGAGCCAAGTCTTTTTCTTTCTGTTGGGTTGAAATATCTTCTCTCTTTAATTTTTCTTCAGCTCGTCTGACGGCCTCAAGTTCCGCCAATTTTTTTCGGGCTTCTTCTTGGTGGCGTTTAGCCTTTTCCTTTTCTTCCCGAGCCTTTTTTTGCTCATCCGAAGCCAGCGCTTTGACTGCTTCTAGTTTGCGTTTCTGGAGGTAAGTTTCTTTTTCTTGCCAATTAGTAATATCAGCTTCGCCAGTTAAAGCTAGCCGAGCGCGAAGTCGCTTGTCGTTGTCATTATTTGGGGAAGTAATCATAATTACTACTTAGCCCAGGGAAAAATTTTCTTATTGACTCGAGCCAGGTCATCATCCGTAATGGTGTTGTTCTTACGGGCGATTTCAAGGTCTCTTTTAAGGGTACGCAATGGTTCAAGTTCTCCTGATGATTCTTTTATTTCGTTAATCACCGAACGATTTTGTTCTACCAAGAGTTCTTTTCTTTCAGTGTCCGCTTCTTCGTTTTCTCGTTTAATTCGTTCCAATTCTAGCGCTCGTTGTAACTCAGCCTTTTTTACTTCAGTTTCATTGGGGGCTAGTTTTTGAGAAACGAAAGCTTCTGGTTGAACCGTCTCTGGTTCAGGACTAGGAGTGACTGGTGGTGTTTGAGGAGGAGGGGTGGTCTGCTTATCATCAATGGCTTCGGTGATTCGGTGTTTCAATTCTAATTCTCGTTCCTGTTGGGCTTTCACTCGCTGATTAGTTTCTTGTTTTTGTCGTTCTTCTTCTGCCAGGCGTAATTTTTCTAAACGTTCTTTTTCTGCCTTTTTGGCTTCTGTTTCGGTTTGTTTTTGAAACTCAGCTTGTCGATGCCCTTCCTCGGCTTCTTTTCTGGCCACTTCAGCTTGTTTGACTTCTTCAAGTTGTCTTTTTTCCAACGTCTCTTTCCTTTTTTGCTCCTCCACTTGTTTTAGAGTTTCTTGCCGTTGTTTGTGCTCTTTTAATTCGTGTTGTTGACGCAAAACTTCTTGCTGAAGAAGCACTTGCTCATCAATGGTTTGAATTTTTTGGCGCAATTCTTCCTCCTGAGCTAAGAGTTTTTGGTATTTTTGTTTAATTTCTTCAACTTGATCGTCTATCTTTTGGACCTTCTCTTCAACAAGCCATTTTTCTTCCTCGGTTTTTTTGCGTAATTCCTGAATTTGCCAACGCTTTTGTTCAATCTCTCGACGAGGCTTAGGGGCGACCGTTACCTCCTCCTGGCTTTCGGTCTTCGTCTCTTCGGATTCCAATTTGTCTTCTCGTTCAAGAATTGGTTCAAGCACCTTCTTTAAACTAGCTCGTTTGTCGTCAAGATTAACCCAGGTTAATTCTAGTAATTCTTTTTCATGGTTAAGCGACAACAGTAATTTATTCAATTGCTGTTTTTCTTCACTAGCCTCTTCTTCTTTTTCGGTCGCTTCACGTCTGATCGTTCGATCTAAACCTTCCATCGCGATCTTTGCCCGCCGCAGTTTTTCCTCACGACTTTCTTTTTGATTTTTTTCTTCATCAACAATAACTACCGGGTCAGCTGGCGCGGGGTTGGTTGTCACATCGTCAGAGCCAGACGTTGCTTGTTTTACAACATCAGTCATTGCTTATTATTATAACCAATTATAGTTTTAGTTTCTAGGTGAAAATCCATTTCTTGGTGGATTATTCGAAGGAGTCAAGCCTTTGGTCTTTGCCCAATCGGGATCGGCCTGTTTAATTGACAGA
>CAZRQY010000041.1:0-4795 GCA_964602495.1 uncultured Candidatus Saccharibacteria bacterium | reverse complement strand
ATCACAAACGAAACATTCCACCTACATTTCTGTCATAGTTGGGTTGGTTTGTCAAGTATTTTGCTGCGGGACTTGGATTCGAACCAAGATACCATCCTCCAGAGGGATGTGTCCTACCATTAGACGATCCCGCAATGAGTTTAATTTATCAAAAAATGCTATATTATACAATAAATAATGAGCAATGAATCCAAAGACTATTAAAAAACTAAGGAATGTCGAGCTTTCCGAATCAGGAATAATTTTATGAAAACCCAAATTATTATTATTCATGGTGGAGATACTTTTGCGACACACGAGGAGTATTTAACTTTTTTAGGAAATTACGAAATTGAAAGTTTAGATTATTTTAGAAAAAAGGGCTGGAAGAGTTCGCTCCAAGAGAAACTTGGTGAAAGTTTTGACGTGATCATCCCAAAAATGCCCTGCGCAATAAATGCTAAATATGAAGAATGGAAAATTTGGTTTGAGAAACTCTCTCCCCTTCTCAATGACGAAGTAATATTGATCGGTCATTCGCTTGGTGGAATATTTTTAGCCAAATATTTGTCTGAAAATGATTTCTCCAAAAAGATTTTATCCCTACACTTAGTCGCCGCGCCTTATGATGAAGAAACGAGTCAAGAATCCCTAGTCGATTTTGCTTTAAGCAAAACGGTTGAGAGTCTGCCAAAACGGGCTGACAAAATTTTCTTATATCACAGCCAAGATGACCTAGTAGTGCCTTTTGTTGATGTTGAAAAATATCAGCGAGATTTACCGTCAGCTAAGCTAATTGTTTTTGAAGATCGGGGACATTTTAATCAAGAAGAATTCCCCGAATTAGTTAAGCGAGTAAAAAACTGTCTTTAAAAATCTCATTTTTTCTTTATCGCTGAACGAACAAACTCAACAAATAATGGGTGCGGGTGAAGCGGTGATGATTTAAATTCCGGATGAAATTGCGCCCCAAGAAAGAAAGGATGCTGAGCGCGAGGTAATTCGACTATTTCCATCAATACTCGATTAGGCGACGTGCCTGAAAAAATTAACCCGCCTTTTTCCAATTTATCAATATAGGCCGGGTTGACTTCAAATCGATGACGATGGCGCTCTTCTATTTTATTACCAGCTAAACGCCTGTCGTCGTCTTGATAAGCTTTCTCGGCAATTGTTCCTTTTTTAAGCACACATGGGTAAGCACCGAGACGCATTGTGCCACCGTAATTTTTTTCCGCCATCAATTTGCGCTGTTCATCCATAATAACAATGACTGGATTTTTTGTTTCCGGATTTATTTCGGTCGTGTGTGCATCTTTCAAACCTAAGACATTACGGGCAAATTCGATGACCGCTAATTGCAGGCCGTAGCATAGGCCAAAATATGGAATTTTATTGGCACGCGCAAATTGGATTACTTTAATTTTCCCTTCAATCCCCCGCTCACCAAAACCACCCGGCACTAAAATTCCCTGATACTTCTTAAGTGTTAATAATTTTTTAGCTACCGCCTTTGAATCAAGAGTAGCTGAAATTTCATAATCGCGAGAATCTAACCAATCAATTTTCACTTTTTTATTTAGAAAACTACCGGCATGCTTAAGCGACTCAATCACCGACAAATAAACATCTGATAAGACGAAGTCCCCCGTCTTGAAATATTTGCCGACAATGGCAATTGATACCTTATCTTTCGCCTTCTTCGTTCGATTAACCATTTTTTGCCAATCAATAAGGTCTGATTTTTTCAATGGTAATTTGAGCAATTTAAGCAAGATAGTACTAAGATTGTCTTTTTCAAAATTAAGCGGAATATCATAAATACTCTCAATGTCGGGTGCCGAGATAATATTGACGGTCGGAATATTGCTGGAAAAAGCAATTTTCTCTTTGCGCTTGTCATCAAGCGGATAATCGGATCGAGCAATAATGATATCAGGATGGACACCATAAGAATTCATTGTTTGGACCGCAGCTTGCGTCGGCTTTGTTTTCATTTCGCCGATTTTATTGGGTACTGGCAAATAGCTGACCAAGACAAAAATGACATCGCCCGGATGGCGTAATTTAAGGACGCGAGCCGCTTCGACAAATATCGCATTTTGATATTCACCAACCGTTCCGCCGATTTCAATAATAGTTAAATCAGTTTTTGTTTTTTTGACCGATGAATTAATTCGCCGAAAAATTTCCTCGCAGATAAACGGCACCGGATCAACACATTTACCACCATAACCAAGCGCCCGTTCTTTATCAATAACTTGTTTATAAACCATCCCGCTCGTTAAATAATTTTCGTGAGGCACACTGATATCCAAAAAACGTTCATAATTACCCATGTCTTGATCACATTCCAAACCCGAATCAAGCACAAAAACCTCGCCATGCTCAATCGGATTCATTGTGCCAGCATCAACATTAAGATATGGATCAATTTTAATCGGGTTAATTTTGTAGCCATGTGCCTGTAAGATTTTACCGATCGCTGAAGCCGTTACTCCCTTACCGACACCGGACATCACGCCACCTAAAACAAAAATATATTTATGCTTTTTCATATTGTTTTTTTAACTTATCTTCCCAATCAAAAGAGACTCCTTCCCTTTTGTCTAGTGGGGAGGGAGCGTTAGTATTGATCATCTTATTTATTTAAATTTTCGTATAACGACGCGTCGCCCAAAAACTGGCCAATAATCCAAGAATGACTCCCGAGCTGAAAAGAATTATAAAAATTTTGCCAAAATTACTAAAGTAAAAAGAAACTAAATTAATGCCCCCATAAATACCAGCCGTGGCTCCCCTGATCCATAAGACCGCTGGATAAAGCAACCCGAGTGACAAGAGTGACGCGGTAATGCCGGAGATCATCCCTTCTACCATAAAAGGACCCTTAACATAAGCATTACTAGCCCCAACAAGACGCATAACCGAAATCTCCTCACGCGAAGTATAAATTGCCAAAGAGATAGTATTAAAAACAGCAAAGATAGACAACAGTGACAAAACCAGAGCAATCGCCCAACCTAATTTTTTACTAGTATCAATGAGACTGGTTAATTTGTTAATAACGTCTTTCTTATAGTTAATTTGGTCGACAAGACTTGACCCGCCGTTAGCTGGATTGTTTTTGTTATTAATAAAATTAGTGATTTTGTCAAAATGAGAGGGATCTATCGCTTGAATATTAAGTCGCGCTCCAAAAGGATTCTCAACTTCATCGAGTGATTGAACGATTGTTTCGTTATCCTGATGTCGTTCACGAAAAGCTAATAATTCAGCTTCGCGTGAAGAATAGGAAATCTGCTTAACTTCTGGCAACAGAGTCAAATCTTTTTTAAGGGCTAAGATATCGGTCTCTGGCGCATCGGTCTTAAAGGAAACACTGATATCCATTTTATCTCTCACTTCAGTTAGCGCTGAACTCAAGAAATTACCACCTAGATAAAGGGAGCCAATCACAAAAAGCGTGATCGTCATGGCCATCACGGAAGCGACTGAGACTAAACCGTTACGGCCAAAATTGACCAAACCTAGTTTTAAGACACGTTTAATATTAACCCATAACATAATACTTTAATTATAAGGCATACTTACCCTCTTTGTCATCTCTGGCGACCTGACCCTGTTCAAGAGTAATAACGCGATGACCAAGCAAGTCAACGATTTTCTTGTTATGAGTCGTTAAAACGATAGTTGTGCCAATTTCGTTAATCTTCTTAAAAATCTCAATAATTTCAGCCGAAGTGAGCGGGTCAAGATTACCAGTTGGTTCGTCGGCGATCAGGAGGTCCGGTTGATTGATAATCGCTCGAGCAATAGCAATTCGTTGGCGTTCTCCGCCAGAAAGCTCGAATGGAAAACTTTCGAGCTTGCCTCCTAAGCCGACCAAGTCGAGAACGTGGGGCACATCAGATTTTATTTCTTCTTCGGCTCGACCGGCCGCTTCCATTGTAAAAGCGATATTTTCGTAAGCAGTCTTGTTTGGCAAAAGACGAAAATCTTGAAAAACACTACCGATCCGTCTTCGCAGTTTAGGGATCTGTTTTGAATTAGCTTGATGAATATCAATGGAATCAAAAAAAACTTTTCCCGAGGTTGGTGATTCTTCCGCTAAAATCATTTTGAGTAAAGTGGTTTTGCCAGCACCCGAATGACCGACAATCGAAACAAGTTCCCCAGGCTTGACGGTAAAACTGACGTCCTGTAGGGCAACCGAATTGGGATAAATTTTACTAACCTTATCAAAGTAAATCATACTTCTTATTATAAGCGACAATGCTTTTTAGTCCAAATCTTTTTCGGCGGATAAAAATAGCTCAAGATCCCCCTCGAGGACTCCCTCAACATCACTGGTTTCGACCTCAGTGCGATGGTCTTTAACTAATTTATAAGGATGCAAAACATAGGAGCGAATTTGATTGCCCCATTCAATTTCAGTGGTTTTACTAATATGCATCCCCTGTTCTTTTTTTAAGCGTTCTTCTTCGGCTCGCTTATAAAGTTTAGCGGCGAGAATAGATAGGGCTTTTTCGCGATTTTGTAATTGCGATCGCTCCGAATCGGCATGGACCGAGAGGTTAGTCGGCAAATGGATAATCCTCACCGCTGTTTCTCGCTTATTAACATTCTGCCCGCCCGGGCCAGACGAACGAGCAAATTCAATTTTAAGGTCATCTTCCGAAATTTTAATTTCACCAGTCTTGGCAAAACGCGGGATCACTTCAACTAAGGCAAATGAAGTGTGACGGAGATTTTTAGCATTAAAGGGCGAGATGCGCACCAACCGATGAACCCCTGATTCATTTTTCAAGGTTCC
>CAZRQY010000040.1:0-4851 GCA_964602495.1 uncultured Candidatus Saccharibacteria bacterium | reverse complement strand
CGCGGACAAATTATTATTTACAATAATTACAGTTCCCAGTCACAGCCATTAGTGGCCACCACCCGTTTCCAAGCTCCAAATGGTTCTATTTACCGCACCCCAACAGCCCTAACTGTTCCGGGAACAACTAAAGATAGTAAGGGGCAAACCGTCCCTGGTCAAATTGAGATAACGGTTATCGCTGACAAAGCGGGAGCTGATTATAATATCGGTTTATCAGATTTCAGTATCCCGGGTTTTAAGGGTACTCCGAAAGCAGTGAAAATTTATGCTCGATCAAAAACCACAATGACTGGTGGTTTTGTCGGTGAACGAGGTAAGGTTTCGGAAGTTGATAAAGCCAAAGCTGAAGTTGAGCTTAAAAAAATCTTAACCGCCAAGATTGGCCAAAAATTACAACCTCAAATTCCAGACGACTATTTGCTTTTTGCTGATGCCACCGTGATGGATTTCGCTGAGAGCATTTTACCGATTCAAGGTACTTCTGATAAAGCGACTTTCAAAATGACTGTCAATGCTACCGGAATTCTCTTTAATAAGGAGGAATTAAGTAAATACCTGGCCGCTCAACAAGTTCCCGATTATCAAGATGAATCAGTCGCGATAATTAATTGGGATCAACTTAAATTTACCTTACGAGCTAAGGATAATTTGAACGTTAGCAATCTCGACAAAATTAGTTTCAAACTGGAAGGTAATGGCCACCTCGTCTGGTTCTTTGATGAAAAAAGCCTCAAAACCAAGCTTCGCTTAGCGACCAATAGCAATTACCAGGAAATTTTTGACAAAAATTTCCCAACAATTCAAACCGCCAGCGTTGTCTTTTCTCCACCTTGGATTAGATCTATTCCCGTTGATGAATCTAAAATTAAAGTCGAAACCAACATCACCCAGTCTTAATTAACTTGACTCTTACTGAATTAATTTGCTAAGATAAACAGGTTAGATTTGGTAATGGATAAAGCTGAAAAAAAAGAAACGACTACTGGTATTGTTACCGAGGCTTTGCCCAATACCCAATTTAGAGTTAAAATAGGTACTGATCAAGAGGTACTGGCCTATTTAGCCGGTCGTATGCGTCTCCATCGAATCCGCGTTCTTGTGGGTGATAAGGTGGAGCTCGTTCTTGACGATTATGGTGGCCGAGGTCGGATTGTCCGACGTCTCTAGATCACACTTTTTATGAAGTATGAAGATTAGGTCCACCATCAAAAAAAGATGTGCTAAATGTAAGATGGTTAAACGTCGACGCCATCTTTATATTATTTGTGCCAGTAAGCCTCGTCATAAGCAAAAACAAGCCTAATTATTATGCGTCTTGCTGGTATCAATATTCCCGATAATAAACACCTAGAGTACGCTTTGACGGCGATTTATGGTATTGGTTTGTCTCGAGCCAGAAAGATCTTAGTCGAAGCTAAAGTCGATGCTCTTAAAAAGAGTACTGATCTTAAACCGGAGGAAGAAAAAAGAATTCGTCAAGCCGTTGAAGGTTATCGAATTGAGGGTGAGCTGAAACGTGAGGTGGCCGGCAATATCAAAAGATTAAAAGATATTAAAAGTTATCGTGGCCTGCGTCATCTTCGTGGTTTGCCATCGCGAGGTCAACGCACGAAAACTAATTCACGTACTCGCCGAGGTAATGTTCGCAAAACAATGGGCTCCGGGAAGCGTAAAGTAGAGAAAAAATAAGATGGGGAAAAAAAGAGTTATCAAAAAAGCCGGTCAAGATATCTCCGGCAGAAAAGCAAGCGATTCGCGCGTACCAAAAAAGAAATTGGAACGGGCCACTTTGCATGTTGAGTCAACTTATAATAACACTAAATTAAATTTAACTGATCCAATTGGTAATTCGCTTATCTGGTCATCAAGTGGCTCACTTGGTTATTCTGGATCTAAAAAAGGAACACCATTTGCGGCTAGTAAGGTTGGCGAGGTGATCGCCGAAAAAGCTCTCGCGATGGGTGTTAAAGATGTTGATGTCATTATTCGTGGTGTTGGTGCTGGGCGTGAAGGAGCCATGAGAGCCGTAGCGGCCAAAGGAATTAATATTTTATCAATTAAAGATCGAACCCCAATACCGTTTAATGGCCCTAAGCCACCTAAGCCACGGCGAAATTAAAAAATTATGAAATTGGGACCAAAATTTAAAATTTGTCGTCGAGTCGGAGATCGAGTTTTTAATAAGTGCCAAGGCACTAAATTTACCGTCTCTGGGACTGATAAGGTTCGTCGCGGAGGTAAACATCGCAAAGGTGCTCCGTCTGAATACTCCTTGCAACTTCTGGAAAAACAAAAGGCTCGTTATACTTATGGTCTAACCGAAAAACAATTTGGTAATTATGCTCGCTCCGTCCGAACGAAACACGGCGAAGATTATGCCACTCTCCTTTTTAAAAAATTAGAATCTCGTTTAGATAATATCGTTTATCGTTTGGGTTTGGCTAATTCCCGCCAAGCTTCCCGTCAAGTGGTTGGCCATGGACATCTTATGGTAAATGACAAGAGAGTTCGCGTTCCCTCAATTTTATTGAAAGTTGGGGATACTGTTAAGATTCGACCGCCAAGCCAAAATAAAGGAATTTTTGCCAATCTTGGCGAAAAAAATCGGGATCAACAGGTTCCCGAATGGCTTTCGTTTGACGTCGAGACTTCGACTGGTACCGTTAAAGGCGAACCAGTTAAAGGTCAGAATGAAGCCACTATCGATTTTGGTTCCATTTTAGAGTTCTATAGTCGTTAATTTGAATAAATATATTTATGATAGATTTCAACATTATTTTCCCATCCAAACCGCGCGTGGTTAGCGAAACGGCAACCAGCGGTGTTTACGAGATCGAAGGTCTTTATCCTGGTTATGGTCATACTCTCGGCAATTCTCTGCGTCGTATTATTTTATCGTCCTTGCCAGGTTGGTCTATTACTTCACTTAAGATTGAGGGTGTTAACCACGAATTTTCTTCAATTAGTGGCATTAAGGAAGATGTTGTCAGTATTATTTTAAATCTTAAAAAAATTCGCTGGCAAGTTGTTGGCGATGATAGTCAAGTCGTTAGATTCCATTTTAAAGGAAACAAAGAGGCGACAGCTCGTGATTTGGAGATTCCCGGTCAAGTGGAAGTAATCAACCTCGATCAATATATCGTTAGCTTGACTGACAAAAACGCTACTCTGTCTGGTGAATTGGTTATTGAGAAGGGTATTGGTTATATCCCGAGCGAAGTTCTTAAAAAAGATAAGGTAGAGATTGGCGCTATTATGCTTGACGTCGCCTTTACGCCAATTAAAAAAGCTAATTATAAGGTTGAGAATATGCGTGTTGGCAATCGGACCGATTTCAACAAGTTAATTCTCCAAATTGAGACTGACGGCACTCTTTCTCCACGAGAAGCACTAGAAAAGAGTATCTATATTATGGTTGAACAATTGAAGGCAATTGTGGGTTTTAAAGAGGAAGTGGATGATGATCAGCCGGTCAAAGAAAAAATTGCTGACGAAACCGATCAAGAAGAAGAAACTGATGCTTTAAAGACCGAAATCGAAGATCTTGGTCTTTCGGTCCGGACTCAAAAGGCTCTGACTAATGCCGGTGTTCGCACTGTTGGTGGTCTTGGTCGTAAAAAAGAAACCGACGTCAAAGAAATTAGTGGTTTAGGTGATAAGGGCTTACAAGAAATCAAAAAAGTGTTAGAAGATTATGATCTGACCCTTAAATAAATTATCATGCGTCACCAAGTCAAAGGCCGAAAATTTAATCGAGTAAAGAAAGTCCGTACGGCTTTAATTCGTTCTTTAGCCAGTAATTTAATTTTAAAAGAAAAAATTAAAACAACCGAAGCTAAAGCTAAAGAAATCCGACCCGAGGTTGAGAAATTAGTAACTAAGGCGAAAAAAGATACTTTAGCTAATCGTCGTCTAGTGATTGAAAGAATTGGCCAAAATAAAACAGTTATTGCTAAATTATTTAACGAGTTGGGCCCACGCTTTAAAGAACGTCATGGTGGCTATCTCCGTATTGCTAAACTTGGTCGTCGAATCAGTGATGGTAGCCCAATGGCGATAATTGAATTTGTTTAAAAAATGGAAAAAAATATTGAAAAAAAAGAATACATTATTGATGCCACCGATAAGGCCTTAGGACGAGTGGCAACCGAAGTGGCTATTGTTTTACGCGGTAAAGATACCACCACTTTCGTTAAACACCTAGCTCCCCAGATAACCGTTAAGGTTATCAATGCAAGTAAGTTAGACGTGACCCAGAAAAAAATGAAAGAGAAAATTTATCGACATTATACTGGTTACCCTGGTGGTTTACGCGAGACTCCTCTGGCTCGTTTAGTCGAGAAAAAAGGTTGGTCGGAACCAATTAAAAAAGCGGTCTATGGTATGTTACCAGACAACCGTTTACGTTCCGTGATGATGAAAAATTTAATAATTACCGAATAAAAATACTATGCCAACCGTAAAAAAGGAAACTAAAGATAGCTCAAACAGATATTTCGAAGGAATCGGGCGACGGAAAACCGCCACCGCTCGGGTTCGTCTAATCAAGGCAACCAAGGAAAGTTTTAAAATTAACGAGAAGACTCTTGAAGTTTATTTCCCAACGGTTGAAATGCGCGAGCGAGTTAAAAAAGCTCTCGCTAAGGTTGGCGAACACGGCTCATTTGCTGTTACTGTTAAGACCAACGGTGGTGGAATCAGTGCTCAAGCCGACGCTGTTATTATGGGCTTAGGCCGTGCAATTGTTGGTTACAAGCCGGAAGTTAAACCTGAAATGAAGAAGGAGGGGATGATGACTCGTGATGCCAGAGCTAAAGAACGTCGCAAATTTGGTCTCAAAAAGGCTCG
>CAZRQY010000039.1:0-4976 GCA_964602495.1 uncultured Candidatus Saccharibacteria bacterium | reverse complement strand
GTTTTATTACAAAATCAATTAAGCGAATTGAATCGAACTGTCGATAATAAACTTTCTAAATTGACTGAAAACATGCACAGTTCGTTGCAAACCCAGTTCTCCGAATCAACCAAAATTATTCGCGAAGTAACAGAACGTCTGACTAAACTTGACGAGACAAACAGACAAGTTGTTGGTTTTGCCGATCAATTACAATCGCTCCAGGATATTTTAAAGAATCCCAAACAGCGGGGGATTCTCGGTGAATATTATTTAGAAACTTTACTCAAAAATGTTCTTCCTCCCGGTTCTTATCAAATGCAATATGCCTTTCCTGATGGCACGATTGTTGATGCCGTGGTATTTGTCAGGGATAAAATTATTCCTATTGATTCTAAATTTTCACTGGAAAATTATAATCGCATCGTGGAAGAAAAAAATCCAGCCGAGAAAGAAAAACTTGAGAAAGTATTCGTCAATGACCTTAAAAATCGGATTACCGAAACGGCTAAATATGTTCAACCTGACAAGGGGACAATGGAATTTGCCTTTATGTTCATTCCCCATGAGGCCATTTATTATGACTTAATTATTAACAAAATTGGGGCGCTCAAAGACGAAAATACCGAAAATCTGATTCAGCGAGCGGCCTCCAAATATCATGTCATTATTGTCTCGCCAACCTCCTTCCTGGCCTATCTCCAGACCGTTTTACAGGGCCTAAAAGCTCTCCAGATAGAAGAATCAGCCAAAGAGATACGTCAGAGGGTGGAGGAATTAGGTAAGCATCTGGGGGCCTATGAGAGCTATATGACCAAATTGGGTGGTGCTCTCGGAACGACGGTTAGTCATTATAATCTGGCCTATAAAGAGCTTAAAAAAGTAGACAAAGACGTTTTACGGGTTACTGGTACCAATACTGGTATGGAACCTCAAACACTTGATAAGCCAAATCTGCTGGAAGATTAAACTAATTCAGGTAAGGCGATATTGCCAGTCCTGATCTTTTGTGTATAATATAGGGGTTATGTTTGCGATTATTGAAACTGGCGGAAAGCAATATAAAGTCGCCGCTGGCGACTCTTTAAAAGTGGAAAAATTGTCTCTTGGTAAGCTCGACGAGAAGCCGGCCAAGGATGAGGTTGTTTTTGATAAAGTTTTATTAGTTGTTGATGGCGAGAAAATTCAAGTTGGCACACCTTACCTCGAGGGGGCAACCGTCACGGCTAAATTTGAAGAAGAGGGAAGAGACAAGAAAATTACGGTCATTAAATATAAAGCCAAGGTTCGTTATCGAGTCAAACGTGGTCATCGTCAACCTTTTACTAAAGTTAAAATCGAAAAAGTCGCCTAAAGGGCGATTTTTTCTTGTAGTTTTTAATGACGATTAGATAACGCATTTTTGATCGTCTCCAGGTCAGCATATTCGAGTTCACTACCGGTTGACAGACCTCGGCCAAGCAGGGAAATTTTCAGGGCAGTCTTTTCAGTTATTGGACGCAATTTTTCGATTAACCAATCAGTGGTATGATCCCCCTCAGTTGTCGCTGATAGCGCAATTATTATTTCTGATAGACCTTCTTTTAAACGCCGTTCTAATTCGATGAGTAGGGGAGAGAAACGAATATGATTTTCAGGTTGAGGATCAAGAATCGGTAAATTACCACCGAGAACAAAATAATAACCGTGATAAGTTTTTGTTCGCTCAATCGCATCAAGATCAATATCTTTCTCGACGATCAGGAGACTAGATTTATCGCGCTCAGTGTCGGTACAAATTTGACACTGATCAGCTTTTGGTTGATAACCATTATTAAAAAAGCGTCCACAGCTCTCGCATTGTTTGATATCTTTTTTTAAATTTTTGATTTTATCACCGAGCTGATTTAGGAAGTTTGGGTCAGCCTTTAGAAGATAATAAACAAACCGCCGAGCCTGACGCGGGCCAATGCCAGGAAATTTTTTAAAAAGGTCTGTTAACGAATTTATTGTTTCCATGCTTTATTTGTAGGTTCAGTCTTTAAAAACTACCAAAATCACCCTTTTCAATATCTGAAAAACTAGTACGAGCCGAATCAAAATAGAGTTCAGCCTTGCCGGTAGGACCATTACGATGTTTTTCAATTAGAATTTCAGCGACGTCTTTTTTCTCATTGTTTTCTTCATTTTTCTCACGGTGAATAAACATGACCACGTCAGCGTCCTGCTCAATTGAACCAGAGTCGCGCAAATCAGAAAGACGAGGTTTGCCACCACGTTGTTCAACCGCCCGAGAAAGTTGGGACAAAGCCAGGACCGGCACATCAATCTCGCGAGCCAGCGCCTTAAGTGACCGTGAAATTTCAGTAACCATTTGGACCTGCGAATCAGTTTCTCGCCGAGGCACCATTAATTGAAGATAATCAACGATAATCAAACCTAGGTTATGTTCAGCCTTGAGTTTTCGGGCTTCTGATTTCATCCGCAAGATATTATTTGACGGCTCGTCATCAATGAAAATCGGCGCTTGGGCTAGCGAATCTAGAGCATCGCGCAAACGGGCAAAATCTTCATCCGCGCGAATCGCCCCGGTGCGCAATTTCCACGAATCAACAAAACTTTCAGCGGCCAGCAGACGATCAGTTAATTGCTGGGTGCTCATTTCTAATGAAAAAATACAAGTCGGAATTTTTTCACGGCAAGCAACATGACGAGCGATATCTAAAGCGAGAGAGGTTTTCCCCATCGACGGACGGGCGGCCAAAATAATCAGATCGGATTTTTGTAAACCAGCTAATTTACTATCAAGATCACGAAAGCCGGTCGGCACACCGCGAATCACGCCATCATTTTTACTTAAATGATCAAAACGTTCCCAGGCTTCACTTAAGGCGTCCTTGATATTCGTGATTTTTTTATTGGCATAAGAACCAAGATTGAAAATAATTTTTTGGGCGCGATCAAGCACATCGGTGACATCTTCATCTTCACGATAACCAAGTTCAGAAATTTGATCAGCCGAACTAATTAAGCTCCGGAGAGCCGCTTTTCTATGAACCAATTCTGCATAATGTTTAATATTTGAGGCTGACGGTACTTTATTGGCTAATTCAGCTAAATAACTTGAACCACCAGCGCTTTCGAGTTGGCCAAGATCTTTAAGTTTTGATGATACGGAAATCAGGTCAACAGGATTACCAACTTCAGAGAGACTAAGGATGGCATTGAAAATCTTTTGGTGACGCAAAGAATAAAAATCTTCGACTTTAAGAAAATCAGTAATTTCATCCAACACTTTCGGACTAATCAAAATCGACCCGAGCAAAGCCTCTTCGGCGTTCTGGTCATTAGGCGGAATTCTTAGATTGGTATTAGTAAAAGGTTTTTTATTTACAGCCATGCTCTTATTCTAGCACAAGCAAAAAGCTAAAAGAAAAGCGACAAAAACAGTAATTTTTCCCCAATTTGGGGAAAAAGAGTGATTAAGTGGGGGAGAATTAAGTTAATTTTAAACCCAACACCTCATCGAACTTGGTAATCAGCTCAAGCTTTTGGGTGGAAGTGAGATCTTTGGATGAGAGGACTGATTGCAAAGAGGCAAGAGCGGTGGCTGTGTTTAAGATCGAGATCTGGGTAGAAAAGTTAGAGAGATATTTTTCAGAAACTTCCCAACGAGAAGCTTCCAATGAGATCGGTGATTCAGCCTGCTCGGTTTTTAAGTTAGCAATTTTATTTTTTAAATTCTGGCAACCTTTGATCGCCGCTCCCAGTGACTCCCAAGTAAAATTAACTTTTTGTTTATAACTGGTTTGCAACAAGAGATAACGATAGGCGAGGGGATCGTAACCTTTTTTTTCTAAATCTTCCAACGTGTAAATATTACCAAGCGATTTACTCATTTTTTTTCCATTAACCAACATATGTTCAGAATGTAACCACTGATGAACAAAAGTCCGACCAGTTAAGGCTTCAGATTGAGCGATTTCGTTAGTGTGATGAGGAAAAATCAAATCCACGCCACCAGTGTGAATATCGGTCGTCTGGCCGCCGAAAGCTAAATAGTTAGCGGCCGAACATTCAATATGCCAACCCGGCCGACCCTCGCCCAAGGTCGGGTGTGGCCAAAAAATATTAGCGTCATTAATTTCTCGCGCTTTCCAGAGAGCAAAGTCACTCAAATTTTCCTTATCATATTCGTCGACTTTAACTCGAGCGGCAATTTTTTTACCGGCTAAAAATTTGGCACCAACCAATTCACCATAATGACCAAAAGCTTGTTGATATTTTTCAATATTAAAATAAGTACTCCCATCCTCGGCTTTATAAGCGTAACCCTGGTCTATTAATTTGATAATAAAGTCTTGGATTTGGGGAACAATATCGCTGACTTTTATAAACTCGATTTCTTTCGCTAAAACATTCAGTTTGTCTAAATCTTGCAAAAAAACCTGATAATAATTATCAGTGTATTTTTTTAATTCTTCGGTCCCCGCTTTGTCACCAAACTTAGTAATAGCATTCTTGATAGTTTTATCATCAATGTCAGTGATATTCATCGCCCACTTAAGTGACTGTCCAGAAAATTTTTTCGCACGATAAACAAGATCGGCAAAAACATAACTACGCAAATTACCAAGATGGGCAAAATCATAAACAGTTGGCCCACAGGTATATAAATTAAGAACTGAAGATTTTGGAGAGATTAAAGCCATTTTTTCGCTCTAGCAACCACAGCCATTGCGATAGCGGTAATTGCCATTAATATCACCACGAGGTAGAAGCCAGTCTCAGTCTTAATGAGTGACATGCCAGCACCATTCATACCGAAAATTGTACCAACGAGAGTCACTGGCAAAAAGATGGCAGTTAGAGCCGTTAAAGCCTTCATGGTATTATTAGTTTTGATCGAAAGCAAAGATTCATTAGTTGAACGTAACTCGGTAAAATTTTCCCGGTTATTGTCAACCAGATTAGAAATTTTTTCATACTCGCCAATAATGGAGTGTAAGTAATAGCTA
>CAZRQY010000038.1:0-5001 GCA_964602495.1 uncultured Candidatus Saccharibacteria bacterium | reverse complement strand
TGTTCGAACTTCGCCCAAGAAACACCGCATTGTCACCTAAGTATCGGCTTACCTAATCCCGCCTCGGTCCATTGTGAAGAAGTTGGCGGTACACTGGATATTCGAACAGATGCCAACGGTGGGCAAGTCGGTTATTGTTTCTTGCCGGATAAATCCGAATGTGAGGAGTGGGCCCTGCTTCGTGGGCAATGTCCCTAATTGAAAGAGTGTTTTAACCGTGGGCGACAACTAAACCATAAACATGATGACCGCCGGCTCGTTGAACGAGCCGGCGGATTTCGTTAATTGTCGCGCCAGTGGTGGAGACGTCATCAATGATGACTACTACTTTTCCTGCCAGACCTTGAGTGAGCCCGAGGTCTGGCAGGTGGAAAGCAAACGCACCTTTTAAATTAGCCAAGCGTTCAGAACGATTTTTGATTGAAACTTGAGTTGGTGTGTCTTTGATTTTTCTGACTAAATCGATACGAACCTTAAACTGGTCGGGGTTGATAAGGGCCATTTGTTTGGCTAATTTCTCAGCCTGATTATAGCGACGGGAACGAAGACGTCGAGAGGAAAGCGGAACCGGAATCAAAACAATTTTGGGAGTTACCAATAATTCATCTTCTAATTCTTCTAATAACACATCGACTAACGGTTTGGCCAGGACCTCGGCCAATTCTAAAGTTTGTTTATATTTCAAACGCCAAATGACTTGTTTAACGACCGGTGAGCCATATTCAAAAACCGAAAAAATCTTATTCTCGGTCGGACTATAACTTCGTGGCAGATGAGCGAGGCAATTCTGACATAACCAAATACCGTTTTGGTCACAACCCAGGCAATGTCGTGGAAACAATAAATCAAGGGAAACTCGCCAAAATTTACCCAAGACAAATTTAAGCGAGTAAATGTGGATAAATCGCTTGGAAAAATTAGGGTAGTAATTTCTCACCATGCTATAATAATAGCAAATTAAGCGAAACTTACGCATGGGATTTTTTGATGAACTAAAAAAAATTATTAAAGGTAGTCTAAGTAAAAAACGAAAAAGCGTTGTGGCTGTTGACCTTGGTATTTCTT
The DNA here is from genome assembly GCA_964602495.1 of uncultured Candidatus Saccharibacteria bacterium. GTDB lineage: Bacteria > Patescibacteriota > Minisyncoccia > Phycocordibacterales > XYD1-FULL-46-19 > CAIPHT01. The sequence continues at coordinate 3,936 of CAZRQY010000038.1, read as the reverse complement.
CGGTAAAAATTGTCCAATTGCGCAAAGAAAAAGGTCAAGCGGTCCTTGAAACTTATGGTGAATTAGCTTGTGGCCCTTATAATAATCTTTCAGTTGGGCAGGCGACTAATCTACCGATCGAAAAAACCGTTGAATTACTTAAAGATTTGTTTAAAGAAGCTAATGTTACCACCCCAATCGCAATTTTTTCCATCCCTTTGCGAAGTAGTTTAATTGTTTCCGTTGAGGTTCCCGAATTAGCACAAAATAATCTGGCTGAAGTTATTCCGATCGAAGCTCGTAAATATGTTCCCGTTCCCATTTCTGAAGTGATGCTTGATTGGTGGGTTATTCCTCATAGTTCAGCCGACAGGGAGGCCAAAACTGAATCGGCGAGTCGGGGCAAAAAAATTGAGGTTCTTATCGCCTCGATCCACAAGAACACAATTCGTCAATATCAAGAGATTGCTCGGCAATTGAAATTGGAGGTTAATTCTTTCGAAATCGAAACTTTCAGCTCAATCCGATCGGTCATTCCCAATGACTTGGCGGCCACGGCGATTTTAGATATTGGTGCCGGAACCTCCAAAATTGCCGTTGTTGATTACGGCATTGTTCGTTCCTCGCACACGATTGATAAAGGTTCGCAAGATATTACCATGACCATCTCTAAGTCGCTTAATATTCCTTTTGTTAAGGCCGAAGAAATAAAACGTAAGCTCGGCTTGGTCGGTAGTATCGACAAAGGTGATTTGGTTGAAATGGTTAGTCCAATTGTGGAGTACATTTTTGCTGAAGCGGGTAAAGTTATGTTAAAATATCAAGAGGAACATCAGCGTTCAATTGATAAAATTGTTTTAATCGGTGGCGGAGCCCTACTTAAAGGGGTTCTGGAATCGGCTAAGGCCATTGTTGGTGTCCCGGTCGTGGTCGGCCTACCTTTCGATAAGGTCGAAGCTCCTGCCTTTTTGAATAACGTATTAAAAGAAGCGGGTCCAGAGTTTGCCGTGGCTATTGGTTTAGCCCTGCGTAAACTCGAGGATCTATAGGTCGAAACTTAAACTAATTATTTTTATGGATAGCAAAATATCAACATCATTTATTCCCAAAAAGTCCATTGATTCGAGCAATTTGCGCTCTCGGCGTGAACCCATTAGCATTGTGGTCCTAATCTCCTTGCTTATTTTAGCCGTTTCGGTCATTTATTTCGCTGGCATTTATGCTTATCGTTACCTTGTCTATAGCGAGGTTAATGCTCCCTGCCAAGATATCGGCGGTGGCAATAAACAATGCGGTTTGAAAGAATCTCTTGATTTGACCGCTCGCGACTTGCAATTAGCCAAATTGACTGATCTCAAGCGCTTAGATACCAAGCTCAAAAACGGGGCCGCGGTTTTGACTGGGCACACGACCCTTAAACCGTTCTTTGATTTCTTGGGACAATTAACAGTCCAAAACGTTCAATATAAAAAATTCCAATTTGATAAAGACAATAATTTTGAATTGGATGGCATCGCGAAGAGTTATGATGACATTGCCTATCAACAAAAAGTTTTTGCTTCAGACCAAGGTCAAAAATATATTTCCAACTTCACCTTTTCTGATTTTGACCTTGATGCCAAAGGTAATGTTAATTTCAAGTTAACACTCACGGTCGACCCAAGATTATTATCTTATCGAGAAAATAGCCAATAATATGTCAAAATTAATTTTTTCCATTCTTTGCCTTATTATTTCGGCGGTTCTCATTTTCTCGGCCGGAAGCGCGATTTTGCATGGTGGTAATGATTCTGTCTGGGCGTTTCTTTTAGGTGAAGATAAAACGGGTTTAAGTGAGCTTATGACCGAACGAGCCAACTTGAATCAAGCGCTGTCTAACGCCGATCGGATCAAAACTAAAATTATTGACTTGCAAAAAATTGAAAGCAGTATTAGTCAAGAAGATTTAACGAAGCTGAATAAATTTATTCCGAATCACATTGATAATGTCAATTTACTTATTGATATTAATAATATTGCCACTAAACAGGGGATGATCATCAAAAATATCCGAGTTCGATCAACCTCCGATCTAGCCGATTCGATCGGTTCGAGAGCGATTAGTCAAGGTGGAATTCTCCCAACCTATATGTCTTTTTCTGTTACCGGAAATTATCAGGCCTTAGTCAGTTTTCTTAATGATCTAGCTGATAGTTTACGAGTAGTTGATCCGGTTTCCCTTTCTTTTTCGGTCGACGAGAAGGGGCTCAATCAATATAATTTCGAAATTAAGACCTATTGGGTTAAATAAATTATGATGGGTAAATCTAAAATAATCACCTACGTTGTCGTCGCCTTGCTTGTTCTGGCGGGTCTCTATTGGGCCTATGGCATGATTAATAAATCACCCCAAGAACCGACAGGCGGGGTAACACCGGTTTCCAGCGCTGGAATTACCGGAACAACGGAAAATAGTCAAGCCAGTCAATTTGTTGATATTCTCAATGATGTTGACGATATCGACCTACAGAATCGGTTGATCCTTAATAATAAGATTTTTACGTCACTTCGTGATTTTGGCCGAACCATTGAAGATCGGGTTGTTGGCCGAACTGATCCTTTTGCGCCTTTACTTGAAGGCGGAACTGGAATTATTAAAAAAGATGCTACTACCGAAAATATCATTACTGAACCGGATTTAACTGAATAAAAACGGCATACAATGGACGATAACACCTACGGCATCCCAACCAAAAAGCTCGGGAACGTCAAAATTCCCTTTGATGTCCTGAAATATGTTCCGGCCGAATCAGCCAAACATTATCAGTTCATTCCTTTTGCTTTGACCGATGGAGTGCTTGAGGTGGGAATGGTTGACGCTGATGATTCCGAAGCGCGCGATGCCTTACAATTTATCGCCAGTCGCACCGGTATCCCTTTTAAAATTTACTTAATCTCCAAAAAAGATTTTGATATTGCCGCCAAAAGTTATGAAGGTTTTTCTGGCGAAACAGGTGTTGTTATCGGCGATATTCAACGCGAGATTCGCGCGGCTGAAGAATCAGTCGCTGAATTCAAATCACCAGATGAAAAAAAGACATTGTCAGCCAATATTGTTGAGGAAGCACCGATTACTAAAATTGTCTCAGTCGTTATTCAAAACGCGCTTTCCGGTGGGGCCTCCGATATTCATATCGAACCAACTGGCGATAAAATCAAAGTTCGTTTTCGAGTTGACGGTATTCTTTTTACCAGTTTGACTCCGCCAATTTCGGTCCACGAGGCGATGGTGGCGCGTATTAAGATTCTCTGTAATTTAAAACTTGACGAGAAACGCAAACCACAGGACGGTCGCTTTTCTTATATGTTTGAGGGCCGTAAAGCTGATTTTCGTGTTTCGACCTTTCCCACTTATTGGGGTGAGAAGATTGTGATGCGGATTCTTGATCCGACTAGACGTGATGTCAATTTGGAAACTATCGGCCTATCGCCCGAGCAACAAGAACAGATTAAAATTGCCTTAAGCAGTCCCTACGGGCTTATTTTGCTGACCGGACCAACTGGTTCAGGTAAAACGACGACACTTTACGCAATGCTCAATCATCTTGATCGGGAAAAATACAATGTGGTTAGTTTGGAAGATCCGATTGAATATGATATCGCCGGTGTTTCTCAGTCTCAGGTTCGTCCGGAAATTGATTATACTTTTGCTAGTGGTTTGCGGAGTATCTTACGTCAAGACCCAGACATTGTCATGGTCGGAGAAATACGTGATCGGGAAACGGCCAAGTTAGCCATTCAAGCCGCTCTAACTGGTCATTTAGTCCTTTCAACCTTACACACGAATAATTCAATTGGCGTGGTTCCACGTTTGATTGATATGGGGATTGATTCATACCTGATTCCGCCCACCTTGGTCTTGTCTGTTGCTCAGCGTCTAGTGTCGGTCCTGTGTGAAGATTCCAAACAACCAATGCC
>CAZRQY010000037.1:0-5049 GCA_964602495.1 uncultured Candidatus Saccharibacteria bacterium | reverse complement strand
CTGGTTTAACGGCTGGGCAATATAATTTTGGTGTTAATTCCACTGATTCGCTCGGTTATCGTTCGATCACTCAATCTTTTCCGGTTACCTTGACGGCGGGAGTCATGGTCACCATTGGTGGAATTTTTATTCCACCATCAATTGCCGTTGATAAATTGGAAGTTAAGAAAGGGGATAATATTTCTATTTTTGGTCAGAGTATTCCCAACGGTGAGGTAACTATTTCCGTTCATTCCGACACCGAAATTTTCACTAAAGCCAAAACCGACAAAGCTGGTGTCTATCTTTATAATTTTGATACCGTACCCCTGGAATATGGTAATCACTTAACTAAATCCAAAGCCGCGACGGCTGGTGAAATCAGTCAATTCGGTCAATCTGTCGGTTTTAAGGTCGGAACGAAGAATATTAAAAGTTTAGCGCCGGGCTGGTGTCCGGCTAAGGGTGATTTAAATAGTGACTGTAAAGTTAATCTGGTAGACTTTTCCATCGGCGCTTATTGGTATAAGCGAACTTTGGCTGGTGCCATTATCCAAACCGAAAAAAATAAATTAAATGGCGATGGTAAAATTAATTTGGTCGACTTCAGTTTAATTGCCTATTATTGGTCTGGTTAAAAATATGATTTCTAAATTCCTCATTACTCGAATAATAGTTTTCATCACCATTATCTTAATTGGGGGATTTGCCGGTCAATCAGTCCAAGCGGCTGATTTAAAAATTAAAACAACCAAGTCAACTTATCAGGTCGGGGATACGATCTCGGTCAAGATCATTCTATCTTCAACTGATCAACCGGCCAACGCTTTGTCTGGAACGTTAATTTTTCCCAGCGATAAATTAACCGTCTCTTCACTTAATAAAAACAATTCACTAATCAATATTTGGATCCAAGAACCAAGTTTTTCCAATCCAAACGGCCAAGTCTTGTTTGAGGGCGCGATTTTGAACCCTGGTTATCTCGGTTCCACCGGTCAAATTCTCACAGTTGTTTTCAAAGCGAAAAAAGCCGGTGCGGTTAATCTGGCTTTTAGTCGAGGTTCAATTTTGGCTAGTGATGGTCAAGGCACCGCTATTTTAAATAAATTAGGCCAAGCTAATTTTTCAATTACGACCACTAATATTGTCCCAGTGCCGGTCGCTAAACCAATCAGTCCCCCTCCGTCGTCGACTATTCCGCTACCGCAAATCACCTCACCGACTAATCCACTTGATACTTGGTCCAATCATCGTCGACCCCAATTCGTTTGGGATTTACCCACCGAGATTACTGGCGCTGTTTTTGCCCTTGATGATAAACCAGAAACTGATTCGGTGACGAAATTCTTAACCCTGGCCGATTCACTCAGTACTTACACCTCAATCGAAGATTTAGCTGACGGCCAATGGTATTTTCACTTGAGATTTAAAAAGAGGAGTAATTTCGGTCCGGTGGCGACTTATGCGGTGAAAATTGATACCACTCCGCCCGTCGGTCTCTTCATTAATGAAATTAAGCAGACTGGCCAATTAGCCTCAGCCAGTTTTAATTTATCAGCCACTGATCAATTATCCGGTTTGGCCAATTATCTTTTACAAATTGATGGCGGAGTCGAACAAATGATTGATGGCTCAATTCGGGTTTGGCAAACCCCCAAACTTAAGGCTGGTAGCCATCGGCTCTTAGTGCGGGCGATTGACCGGGCCGGCAATTCCTCCGAACTGGAAACTAGCTTTATTATCACCACTACTTGGTGGTTTGGCTGGTTAGATTATCTTAAGGTTTGGCCAAGATTGATAATTATTTTCTTCAGCTTCTTAGCTTTAATCTTGGTCATTATCTTATTTAAGTTAATTATTTCTTGGCGCCGTCAACCAACCGCTCTTAATCCTAGTTTTGGTTCGGTTTCGTTTAAACCTGATCCCTCAATTTATAATCCGCCAATTACTTCTACTCCACCAGTGACTTCACCCGCGACTAGTTTGCCGGCCAGTCCGGCTGAGGCCTTGGTTATTTTCTCTGGCCGAGCCTATCCAGCTAATGATGTCTCGGTCATTTTGGCCGATCAAGTTTTGGCGAAAACCAGAACAGGTTTAGATGGTCGCTTTGAAATTTCTCTCAATCATTTACCGGTTGGAGATTATAATTTCAGTCTCCGGGCTTTTGATCCGATCACTCGACAAACGGCTAGCCAAATTTTCCCGATGACGCTAACGGCCGGCATTACTATTCGCACGACGGATATCTTTTTAGTGCCCCCTTACCCGACAAGTTATCAAAATAATCAAAATGTCAGTTAATTTAAACAAGCGAATCCTAATTTTCAGTTTGGGTTTAATCATGGCCTTGACTGTTTGGTTACCGGTGGCCGAAGCCAGTATCGTTTCTTGGCAAGAAATAAAAAATGATAAACCCCAGCAATTAATCATGGTTTTACGATTGACGACTGATCAGGGTCGGGAAAATGCTTGGGGTGGACAAATTAATTTTGATTCGGACCAACTTAAATTGCAATCAATTTCCGACGCTCAATCATTGGTCAGTTTATGGTTAGAACGACCAGCCGAAACAAAAACCGGACAAATTAATTTTTCCGGCATCACCCCGGGCGGTTTTAGTGGTAGTGGTGAAATGATCCGCTTGATTTTTGCCGTAACCGGTTCAGCTTCTTCCGTCCACACCTCTCTGCGCTTAACTGATTTTAAAGCTCTCCTCGGCGACGGTTCGGGTCAGATCACTAAAGTAACCATCTCGTCACAAATTTCAATTATCGACGATGATTCTGCTTTAACAGATTTTTCTTTAGATAAAATGGCCCCTGATTTGACTTGGTATCTGACTCGCGAAAATTTAATCTCGACTGGTTGGCAATTAAGCGCGATGGCTTTTGATAAACAATCAGGAATCAATTATTTAGCATTAGCCACAACCAGTAATTATTTTGGACCATGGGGCAATTTGGCTAAACACAATTCAAAACTTAATTGGCAAAAATTAACTGGCCCGCAAGTTCTCGCTAATCGTGATTTAAGACATATTATTTTCCTTAAAGCCGTTGATAACGCTGGTAACGTTAAATTGATCAAGTTATACCCATTCCGCGCTTATTCATTTGCCGTTATCTGTACTATAATTATAGGATTAATCTCCTTTTTGTTCTTATGATGAGCGGAAGATTTGTTTATTGGCATAGCAAAAATATTTTAATCCTCACTCTTTTTCTCTTGGGGGGGATTTGGTTTTGGCCTCAGATTACTTTGGCCGCCGATTTGCGTGTGGTAACTGATCATTCAACTTATGAAGTGGGCGATACTATCGTCGCCAATATAATTTTGTCTTCGGCTAGTCAATCGGCCAATGCGGTTTCTGGTATTCTTAATTTTCCAACCGATTATTTACAAGTTAATTCTTTATCTAAGATCGGTTCAGTTATTAATTTGTGGGTGCAAGAACCGGCTTTTTCCAACACTAGTGGGCGAGTTTCGTTTGAAGGAGCGATTTTAAATCCCGGCTTCACTGGTGGCAGTGGACGAGTCTTGACTGTTAGTTTTCGCGCTCGTCAAGCCGGTAAGGTTAATTTATCTTTTTCTACCGGTTCAATCTTAGCGAACGATGGCGAAGGAACAAGTATTTTGAGAACTCTTGGTCGCACTAGTTTTACTATTCAACCAGTGACGAAGGAGAAAAAGAAAGAATCGCCGGCGCCGACTAAACCGGAAACAAAAAAAGCTGAACCAGTTATCGCCCCAACGCTAATTGTTGATGAGTCGCCGGCTTTAGAGGTTAGAGAATTAAAAACACCAGAGCGTAATAATCGCACCAGTTTTATTATTATTGGCGGGAGTCGCAACTCGGTGATTGATCGTTATGAAATTCAACTTGATGACGGTTCAGTTTTGATTTTACCTTGGGGCAGTTCTCCGGTTTATAATACTCCAGCGCTTGAACAGGGTGGTCACTTAATTATTGTCACTGCCATTGATCGGGAGGGTAATCAAACAGAACGGCAATTGACCTTTACAATTAGTCCAGCTCTATCCGGCCATCTTCTCTTCCGCTGGGGCAATTCACTCTTAACCGTCATGTCAGTCTTGGTGCCATTAGCCATTCTTCTGGCGATTCTCATCTTAGTCTTATCCTCAACCAAACAAAATGTCACTCTCCTGAAACGACGTTTACGCAAAGAAGTGGCTGAAGCCGAAGCTGGTTTACATAAGGCCTTTGATCTGATTCGTGAAGATTTGCAAGACCAAGTGCGCTTGCTTAATAAAGCCAAAACCAAACGAAAATTAAGTGCCGCCGAAACAAAATTATTGAAAACTTTAAAGAACGATTTAACTCAAGCCGAGAAATTTATCAAAAAAGAAATTGATGATATTGATAAGCAAATTAAATAAAAAAATTTACTGGCAACGATTGATTATAATTGCTGTCTTGGCTTTTGCTGTGCCAGTTTGGGCGGCTTCACCCCCGACAATTATTAGTTATCAGGGTCGTTTGACTGATGGCGATAGTAATTTACTCGGTGGCGCCGGCACTTCTTATTATTTTAAGGTTTCTTTTTGGGACAATGCGACTGTCGGTTCTGGTAGTCAAGTTTGGCCGACTGGTTCGCCAACAGCTCTGACCAGCACGGTTCGACACGGACTTTTTAATATTAATGTCGGTGATACTGTTGGTGGTTATCCTGACGCTTTGGATTATGATTTTTCAACTAATTCCAAAATTTATTTGCAAATTGAAGTTTCCTCTGGGGGCGTTACTTATGAGACAATGTCTCCGCGCCAAATTATTAGCAGTTCGGCTTTTGCTCAATTGGCTAATGCTGTGCAAGGTACCGGTGCTTCGGCTGTCGGGTCCTTAGTTATTAGTGGTGGTTCCACAACTACTAATGCTACCACGACTGGTGCTAGTTATTTGGGAACTTCTGTCGGTTTAAATAGTGAATACATAAGTAATTGGTCAGAATTATCTACTTATTTTACTGAAACTGACTCTATCTTCATGGCCGCCTCTTCCTCCTTCCTCCAATATGGCACCACCTCCGATGCTCTAACCGAAGGTTCGAC
>CAZRQY010000036.1:0-5087 GCA_964602495.1 uncultured Candidatus Saccharibacteria bacterium | reverse complement strand
CCTTTAACCCTTGTACCCTTGAGCCCCCATACCAGCTGGTATGGGGGCGTTTTTTAATTTTCTAAAAACAAGATAGATTTTGTCTCCGATCGGGAAGTGTGCTAGTCTATAGCTATGCCAATTATCAAATCAGCGAAAAAAGCTCTGCGTGCTTCAAAGACTAAGAAGGTTTACAATGATCGTCGAAACAAGGCGATGAAATTGGCGATTAAAGAGGTTAAAAAACTAATTGCCGAGAAAAAAGTTAAAGAAGCTCAAATCAAATTAACCAAAGCCTATCAAACCATTGACAAGGCAGCTAAGCGGGGAGTGATCAAGAAAAACACTGCGGCCCGTAAAAAATCTCGTTTAACCAAAGCCATCAAGAAAACCGCCTAAAGGCGGTTTTCTTCAACTTGTCCTCTCGGAAGGAATCGAACCTTCATTACCAGCTCCGCAAGCTAGCGTTCTATCCATTAAACTACGAGAGGCTTTACAGAGAAAACTTTATCACAAATTTTTTAAAAGCCAAATGATTCGAAAATATGCTCGGTAAAAGTTTCTTGGTGTTTTTCTTCCTCGCCAAATTGAAGTAAAGCTTGTCGGATTTCTTCTGGGTCGGGGCCGATAATTGGAACGTGAATATTAGGGACAAACATTCGTTGGTAATGAAGAATCAGGGTTGGTGGCTTATCCTCTTTCATTTCTTCTACCCAAAAAGAGCTTATTTTTTCGTAAGTAAATAATTCTTTATTTAACTGAACGCCCCGTTTGTCAATTTTAACCAAGACTTGATTATCAGCTGGTCGGCGTTCGTGGCGGTAGAGAGAAAAAGTGCCTAGGCCGATAATTAGGGCCAAAAGTAAATTGCCGAAAATCAGCAAAATTATTCCCGCAAAAAGAGCTAAAATAATCAGTCCCCAAAACCAGTCTTCACTTCGTTCGACTGGTTCGCGACTATATGATGTCCATTCTAAAATTGGTTCAATCATGATTAGATTAATTATACAACCAACAATATATATAGTAAAATCATTTTTATGAATTGGTACTTCGCATCACGGATGAGACATAGAGAGAAACTTGTTAAGGTAGCTGAATGTCTTGAAAAAAAAGGGGAGAAAGTTGTTTCCAGCTGGCTTTATGAGGATTCTCTTAAGCCATATCAGGAGAATTTAGAAAAAGTTCAAGTTATTGCTCAGGAAGTCGTTTCTTCTTTGTCTAAAACAGACATCTTCGTTCTCGTCAGTGACCCTGAAGGGACGGATATGTTTATTGAATTAGGTGCTTGCTTGGCACGGAATACTGGGGCGGTAAAAATTTATATTGTGGGAGAATACTCTAAGCGGTCATTGATGCAGCTTCATCCGGCAATTTTCCATGTGGCTGATTTGCGTGAGCTTTTTGAGAGGGAAAATATTGATTATCAAGATATTATTATCCCTGATTTTAGTTAAAAAACGTTGATTTTGGTCATATTTTTGCTAGGATGACAAGATGAGGAGGGGTGCCTGAGTGGTTTAAAGGAACGGTCTTGAAAACCGTCATGCCCGAAAGGGTATCGTGAGTTCGAATCTCACCCCCTCCGCCAAGAATATGAACAAATCCGAGCAACCTTTCTGGGAAGAAAGTTATAAGAGAAAAGGGAAACTCGATACCTTCTATGGAGGTAAACCGAGTCCAGATGTGGTTTTGGCGGTCTCAAAACTAAATAAGGACTCACGGGTCTTAGATCTTGGCTGTGGCGAGGGCAGAAATGCTATTTATCTGGCTCAATCAGGATTTAATACTACCGCTATCGATATTTCTAAATCGGGAATAGCTAAACTAAAAAATGTAGCGGTAGAATTGGGGCTAGAAATCGAATCCTCGGTTTGCGACATGAGAGATTTTAAGTTCTCTCAAAACTATGATCTGATCGTAAGTCATAGTTGTTTGCAATATATCCAACGTGATGAATGGAAAGAATTGATCAAAAAAATGAAAAAAGCAACTACTGCTGGAGGACTCCATGTCATGAATATTTTTACTGACGAAGAACCGGAACCCGAAGACCAGAAGGGCCTCATGGTAGGACTTTTTAAAAAAGGTGAATTGGTTGAATCATATAAAGATTGGAAGGTCATAGAGTATAAGCCCTATGTTATTGAACATACCCATCCAAATGGACCAACGCACAAACATGCCGGAGAAAGTCTCGTAGCTCAAAAATTAAAATAATTAAGTAATTAATTTTAATTTAGATGAAAAACATTATAATCCTCGGTTGTCCCAGAAGCGGTACCAGTATGACCGCCGGTCTTTTTGAAAATTCAGGATTATTTATAGGTGATATTTCAAAGGAAAGAAATGAATATGATCCTAAGGGGGTTTATGAATGGCGAGTGATTAATGATATTAACGAAGAAATTATCAAAAAGACTCTTGATGATCTGCCGAAACCAGATGATACATATTTTTTAGCGGCGGTTCCCCTTAAGGCAGAAATAAAAGCCTCCGAGGAAATTACTCGAGAAATTGAAAAACTGACAAATAGACCGTTTTGTTATAAAGACCCAAGATTTGCTTATACTCTGCCTGTCTGGAAACCTTATTTTAAAGATTGTCGATATCTTGTGATATTCAGAAACCCACAGATAACTATCGATAGTATCGATAGACTGGCCAAGGGCTGGTACGGTCTAGATCTGGGTCGAGAAACTTTGATCAGGATATGGAAATCTTATTATGAACATATTTTAGATAAATATGACTCTAAAGATTGGCTATTTGTGCATCATGACCAAGTTTTTGAAGAAAAGACATTAGAAAAAATAAGTAATCACACTCAAATAAGTGACCTGAATAAATCATTTCCCGAAAAAAAATTAGTAAAAAACTATAATCTCGAGGATGTTTCTGAGTGCCAGGAAATTTACCAAAAACTATGCAACTTAGCGAGATATTAAAAAACAAAATAATAGCAAGAGCGTTATTAGTTGACCTTGATAATGTCTTGATTTTTGGAGACAAGACAGAAGTAGTGGAAAGATTATACGCCACGACAAGTTCATTGTCTTTTGCAATTGGGAAAGAACAATTGCGTCAAATTTGCGAACAAAATAATTGCATGATCGAGATGATTTCAGAAATAATAAAAGATGAAAATATCTCTCGAGAAGAATTTGAAAAGGAAAAGGAAAAATTTGACGGAAAATTTGACGAGCTATTATCTTTGGGAGACGAGGTAATCGCTACTTTGAATTATTTTAAAGAACTCAATATCCCTCTGGCGATAGTCTCAACCAGAACTTCGTCAGCAATCCCAAGAATTTTGAAGAAAAGAAAAATATTAAAATATTTTGATGTTATTGTTGGCAGAAATGAATGTAAAGATAAAAAACCATCACCGGAACCGATTGAGTATGCCTTGAAGCAATTGGGAATAATCTCGAAAGAGAATGTTTATATGATAGGTGACAGACAGAACATTGATATTCAAGCAGCAATAAATGCCGGGGTTAATTCTATTTTAGTAAATAAAAATTTGGACGAACAAGGGGCTCGACCAACATTACACGTTGAACAATTTAAAGACCTAAGGACGTTGAAGATTTTCAAAGATCCATCCTGACCGAGTACCTAGTTTTACTCAGCCCAAACATGCTAAAATAGTCTTGTGGCGCTTAATATTAAAAGTATTTAACCCAAATGTTCCGCTAATGCGTTATTTAGGTATTGATTATGGAAATAGAAAAGTCGGATTGGCCATTTCAGACGAGGCGGGGAGCTTTGCTTTTCCTTACCGGGTCATACCAAATGACTCAGTGGCTAAATTAATTGAAGAAATAAAAAATATTTGTGCCAAAGAAAAAATTGAGAAATTGATTATCGGCGAATCGCTTGATTTATCTGGCCAAGCCAACCCAATTCAAAAAGAGATTTTGGTTTTTAAAGTTAAACTAGAACAGGGGGTCGGTTTGCCAATAGAAATGCAATCAGAATTTTTTACCACTCAAGAGGCGCGACGGACAATTGATGAAGACGGGACTGACCCAGCGACTGACGCTCGAGCGGCCGCATTGATTCTTAAGAGTTATCTAGAAAAAAACATTAATTCTTACTAACAGCTATAGCCTAAAAGCTTTCTTTGTTATAATTAAAGAGATGAGGCAAAATCTCCTGCTTAAATTTTTCCCAGTGCCCAAGTATTTATCGCGACCAGCCATCGGTTTTGATATTTCCGATCACTCGATTAAATTTGTTGAACTCTTGAAAAAAGACGGGCAATTTTCTCTCGGCGATTGGGGTGAAAGAGAAGTTCCGGAGGGCGTGATGGTGGGCGGAGAGTTAAAAGATCCCGATCGTTTGATCACCATTCTTCAGGAGTTAAAAAGTAAATTTAGATTAGAAAATGTTTTTATCTCCCTACCCGATGATAATGCCTATACTATTAATTTAGTTCTTCCGCCAATGACTAAAACCGAAATTAGGGGCAGTATTGAATTGCAATTAGAGGAACACGTACCATTGCCGATCACTGATGTTCTTTTTGATTATGAATTAGTTTCGCCGGTTAACAAGAATGAGAAAATCGAGGTCGGCGTTTTTGTTCTATCACGGGCAATTATCAATCCCTACCTTGAGGTTTTTTCTCGGGTTGGTTTAAATATCTTAGCCATCGAAACCCAGAGCGAAGCTTTAGCCAGGGCGTTAGTTGTTCCCAAAAATCTTTCAACTTTGGCGATTGTTGATATTGGTCGTAGTCACACTGCTATTTTTCTATTAAAGAATGGTATTGTCACGGCTGCTGCTGCTGTTCCGGTCGGTGGCGAAGCGATCACTAAGAGTTTAGAAAAAAATCTTAAAATTGATTTTGCTCAAGCTGAGAAATTGAAGATGGAAAAAGGTTTATTGCGAACGACAGACAATAAAGACGCTTTTTTCGCGATGATTCCCGTCGTTTCAGCAATTAAAGATGAAATTGAGCGTCGAATTAATTTTTGGCTCGAATACAAAGAAGAGGGAGAATTAACCGTGGCGAGAACGGAAACATTAAATCAGATTGTTCTTTGTGGTGGGCAATCGACCTTGCCCGGCTTTGCTGAGTATCTGGAAATATACTTGAA